>CAYWDD010000001.1:0-2693 GCA_964456935.1 uncultured Faecalibacterium sp.
GATATCAAGTGGCTCGGCTTTGAGTGGAACAAGGTGCTGTACGCATCAAGCTATTTCGATTTCATCTATGATTGTGCCGTAAAGCTTATCAAAATGGGAAAAGCCTATGTTGACGATCTTACAGCCGATGAAATAAGAGAATACAGAGGTACACTGACCGAACCGGGCAAGGACAGTCCTTACAAAAACCGTTCGATCGAAGAAAACTTGGAGCTGTTCCAAAGAATGACAGACGGTGAGTTCCCCGACGGTGCAAAGGTATTAAGAGCAAAGATTGATATGGCATCGCCCAACATCAATATGCGTGACCCCGTAATTTACAGAATCGCTCACGTTTCACATCATCAGACAGGTGACAAGTGGTGCGTATACCCGATGTATGACTTTGCTCATCCCCTTTCGGATACAAGAGAGGGAGTCACACACTCGCTGTGTTCTCTCGAATTTGAAAATCACAGACCGCTTTACGACTGGTTCTTAAGAGAGCTTGAACTCGATCAGCCGTCAAGACAGATCGAATTTGCCCGTCTTAACCTCAACTACTGTCTGACAAGCAAGAGAAAGTGCTTGCAGCTTGTAAACGAGGGCATAGTTGACGGTTGGAACGATCCGAGAATGGTTACGATAAGCGGTATGCGTCGCAGAGGTTATCCTGCCGCCGCAATAAGAGATTTCTGTGAAAGAATAGGTGTTTCCAAGGCGTACAGCGTAGTTGATTTCGGACTTTTGGAAGCCTGCGTCAGAGATGATCTTAACATAAACGCTCAAAGAGCCATGGCAGTTCTTCGTCCGCTTAAAGTCGTCATAGACAACTATCCGGAAGATCAAGTTGAAGATATCGAAGTTGAGATAAATCCGAACAAGCCCGAACTCGGCACAAGAACGGTCAGATTCTCAAAAGAGATATATGTCGAGCAAGAGGACTTCATGATAGAACCTGTCAAGAAGTACTTCAGACTCTTCCCCGGAAACGAAGTCAGACTTAAGAGTGCATATTTTGTAAAGTGTGTTGACTACGAAACAGACGAAAACGGAAATGTTACAGTTGTTCACTGCACTTACGATCCGCTCAGTAAAGGCGGAGATTCACCCGACGGCAGAAAAGTTAAGGGTACTCTTCACTGGGTCAGTGCGGCAGACAGCGTTAAGTGTGAAGTCAGACTTTACGACAGACTTTTCAATGTCGAAAATCCGTCCGACGAGAGCAACGGCAGTTTCACCGACAATCTTAATCCCGATTCACTTGTTGTTCTTGATAACTGTCTTGTCGAAGGTTCTCTTAAAGATGCAAAATCGGGTGACGTATTCCAGTTTATGCGTCAAGGTTATTTCTGCGTTGACACTTCAAGCAGCGAAAACAAACTCGTATTTAACAGGACGGTGGCATTAAACTCATCGTTCCAGGCTAAAAAATAATAAAGGCAGGTAAAAGTTATGAATTTATCTTACAGAATTTCAACGGCTATACTTGGTTTCGGCTCGGTGCTTTGTGCATTCTTCTTAAAGTTTTTCACTTTCACCATCACAGCGGTAATCATAAACAAGACTTACAGCTATTCTATTTTTGAAGCTATTCAGGAGCTTGTCAGCAGAAGCGGTGGAGTTTCAAGCGACAACAGCTCAACTGTCATGGAGATCATTGATCCGATGCTCAAACCGGCTATTACATTCTTTGTTCTCGTTGCAATAGCTTGTCTTATAGCGATAGCTATTTCGGTTCTTTCGGCAAGCACCGATTTCCACATTCCCCAAGCTATCCTTTCGGGCGTCGGCTTTATCCTCCTTGTCATTGCGGCAGGCTGCGGTTCAAACGCACTCGGCTGTCTGACAGGTGACGAACCTGCCGTATCTCTTTCATCTCTTGCAACTGCTGCCGCAGGAGAGCTTACAAAAGATAACGCACTTTCAACACTCGGCTCTGCGTTATCGAAAATCCAAGTCGCACAGCTTTCATACGGATTTTACATCGTTATGGCTATCTTTGCCGTTATATTTATCATGAGCTTGATCTTCGCTTTCATTTGCAACAGCGATCAGCCCAAAAAGACAGGCAAAAAGCATAAGAAAGAATACAAGAGAAAAAAGCCGATGAAAAAGCTTAGCGCTATCGGCAGATAAACTTAGATGAAATGTTTTGCCGCAGAGATACGTCAGTGTTTCTGCGGCAAAGAAATATGTGGGATTGGTGAACCCCCGCCCGCCCTGCGGGCGGAACGGTGACAGCGTGTACCTGCGAGCGGCAAAGCGGCTCGCAGGTGCCGATGGCACCGTTGAAAAACTTACCCTTATGAAAGGCTAAATATGACAGAATCGGAGGTTAGAGTATGTCCGAACTTTTAGATCAACTCAATGATGAGGAGCTGGACCCGACCGTCACTATCACCGATACAGACGGTGTGACCGCAGTTTACGATTTTCTTGATATTGTAAATCTTGACGGCATAGAATATGCCGTGGTATGCATTCCGGAAAGTGACGGATTCGTTGACATTTTCAGAATCATAACAGTAAACGGCAAAGAAAAATATGTTCGTGTCAATGACGATGATATTCTTGATGCCGTATTTCATGTTTTCATGATAAAGAATGAGGACGAATTTGATTTCGATTAAACAAAAAGCTGTTATAAATTGCAATGACGATTTATGACGGCTTTTTTATTTGCCGTTAGGCTGAGATAAATTTGCAAACTG
>CAYWDD010000001.1:2793-5213 GCA_964456935.1 uncultured Faecalibacterium sp.
ACGATTTATGACGGCTTTTTTATTTGCCGTTAGGCTGAGATAAATTTGCAAACTGCACACAAGCGAGCGAGAGGGACATCGAGTCCCTCTCACTCGCCAAGGGTTGCGGGCACGTTCGGCACCACCCCACACCTGAGGTGTGGGGTGGCACACGTCCGCACCCGCCCCGCCCGTAAACGGGCGGGGTTGCTCCCCTTTAACATCTGCACAAGTACAAACTGAAATTTACGATAATTCCGTGTAATTTTAACCGAAACAGCACATAATGAACTAATAAGTACCGTAAACTTTTTAGTAGATCATATCATGGAGGTAATATTATGTGTGGAATTATCGGCTATGTCGGTGACGAAAATGCCGGCAAGTACCTCATTTCGGGACTTGAAAAGCTTGAATACAGAGGCTATGACTCAGCCGGAATTGCCGTAATAGAAAACGGTGAGATACGTTCGGTTAAATCTAAAGGCAGACTGAGTGTACTGGAAGAAAAAATATCGGGAGAAAAGACCGAAATTAACGGAAACATCGGCATAGGTCACACCCGTTGGGCAACTCACGGAGAACCGTCCGACTCAAATTCGCATCCTCATTTAAGCGAAAGCGGACTTTTTGCGGTCGTTCACAACGGAATAATCGAAAATTATTTCTCACTCAAAGAGGAACTGATTTTGCAAGGCTGTGAGTTCAAATCGGAAACCGATACGGAAGTCGTGTCACACCTACTGGAAAGAAATTACGACGGTGATTTTTTGCTTGCCGTAAAAAGGACAGTCGATAAACTTGACGGCTCGTATGCGCTGGGGATACTGTGCAAAGATTTCCCCGATGAATTTGTCTGTGTACGAAAAGCAAGTCCTCTTATTGTAGGTATCAGCGACAAGGGAGGGTTCATCGCATCGGACATAACGGCAATCTTGAGCTACACTGACAGCGTTTACAAGCTAAATGACGGAGATATAGCCGTAGTTTCAAAGGACAGTGTTACTTTTTATAACGAAGCTCTGAAAAAAATCGAAAAGGCTGAAATGCACATAGACTGGGATATATCGTCAGCCGAAAAGTGCGGATATGAGCATTTCATGTTAAAAGAGATAGCCGAACAACCCGATGCGGCAGCCGCAACACTTTCACCGAGAGTCAAAGATAACGGAACGATCACGCTTGACGGAGTAAAACTCGAAAAAGCGGAGATTGAAAATTTGAGCAAAATCTTTATAGTCGCTTGTGGCTCGGCGTACCATGTAGGAGTGGTCGGAAAATATGTCATGGAAAAATTGACAGGAATTTCGGTCGAAGTCGATATCGCCTCGGAATTTCGCTACCGTGACCCGATAGTCGGTAAGAACACACTGGTCATCATAATCTCGCAAAGCGGAGAAACCGCAGACACCTTGGCGGCGCTCCGAATGGCAAAAACAAAGGGTGCGAGGGTGTTGTCGATAGTCAATGTGGTCGGCAGCAGCATAGCAAGTGAAAGCGATGACGTTCTTTACACTTGGGCAGGGCCTGAAATAGCGGTTGCAACGACAAAGGCATACTCAACTCAGCTTTTGATGATATATGTTTTATCGGTACACATAGCGTGTGAGTTGGGTAAAATTGACTCAAACAAGACAAGAAAGCTCTTATCCGAGCTTATGTCACTGCCCGATAAGATTGAAGAAGCGTTAAAAAGCACAGATGAAATCAAAGAAACAGCAAGGCTTTTCAAAAATCTCGAACACGCATATTTTATCGGCAGAGGCATTGACTACGCTATCGCTTTGGAGTCATCGCTTAAACTAAAAGAGATAAGCTACATTCACTCCGAGGCTTACGGTGCAGGTGAGTTAAAGCACGGCACGATATCGCTGATAGAAAGCGGCACGTTAGTCGTTGCACTTGCCTGCTGTGATGAGCTTTTCGCAAAAACGTTAAGCAATATAAAGGAGGTGCAATCGAGAGGTGCTAGGGTGCTATGTGTAACGACACAAAAGCATTTAAGCGAACTTGACGGTATTGATTATAAGCTGATAGTACCCGAAACCGATCCCATCTTTATAGGTTCTGTAGAGGTTATACCGATGCAACTGCTTGCATATTACGTTGCAAAAGAACGTGGCTGTGATATAGATAAACCAAGGAATTTAGCCAAGTCGGTTACGGTGGAGTAAAAAGCCTTCCGCAAATCGTTACACGATTTGCGGAAGGCTCATTATTCTTCGGGAAATTCAATTTCACCGTTTTCTTTTTCAAAATCTTTTATGCATTTTCTGATAAGGTAAAGAATTTGACCGTTAGCCGAACGACCTTCATACTTTGAAATGTAATGGAGTTTATAGTGAAGTTCGGGGTCTACTTCTATGCCTAGATGCTTATTATTCTTGTTTCTCATATTATCACCAAATATCTCATTTTGAGTATATTTTAAGATTATTTTT
>CAYWDD010000001.1:5313-25954 GCA_964456935.1 uncultured Faecalibacterium sp.
AGCGTCGCAGACCCGCTGTAGCAGTGATGTTGAATTAGTGCAAAGTTCTGAGATATGTAAATCAGCCTCGGTTTAATCGAGGCTGATTTAAAATGTTGATAATATTACGTTTACTCTAAAAAATGTTCATCTACAATTTGGTTTAGCTGTGCGGCAATTTCCGAAAATTCTCGATTTAGATCAAGCGTTTTTACACTGATTTTGTTTCCGCTCATTCGGTAAGTATTGTTTGGTTGAATGACTTCATCTGTTGCAGCATAGAGAAGCATTCCCGAAACCGTATGCGGCTGAGTTCCAAGATCGACATCTTTGTTTTTTACATAAGTAAAAATCTGATAAAGATTCGATGAGTGTAAAGTGTGAACATTATACTGTGACTGTGTAGTATGTGCGTAGTATTTTGCATCAATAATCAAAACACGGTTTCCCTTAGTCAGCGTAATGTCGCTTTGCATCAAGGGCAACATTGCTCCTATGCCGTCATCTAATGCCCACGGAATTTGTGATGCCGATACAGTAAGGTTCGGATATTCTTTGATATAATATTCCAAAATGAATTTTTCATATAGACGATTCATCTGTTGCTCATCAACAAATGATGCCAGACGATATTCTCCGGATTCAGTAGTCAGAAGCATTCCTTCCAAAATAAGCTGACAAATACCGATAAGCATACGGTATGTATTATTGTTTCGTTGAAAACGAATAGCAGACCAACGTATAGCAGTAGGATCTATCGTGTCAACGTTCGAGAAAAACAACATTTCTTTTTTTAAGTCGCTTTTGTATTCATGATCCACTCTTGCATGATGAATTAGAAGCATTACAGTAGTTTTCAGTATACGGTTTAAAAGGTTATTTTCAGAAAGTTCATCATACTCACAGCTTAAAACACGTTTTCCGTTTAAGTAATTCTTCATTGTACCTGACATGTTAATTTTTCCGTGAAGAACGGTTGTGTCTTCGCTATGTGCCAAATATTCACGATACAAGCCCTGCTTGAGCTGCTTTCCAATACCTTTAGCGAGTATGGACGCAAACAAATTATGAATGTTTTCAAATTCTTCAACCGCAATGTCCTCGTACTCACCTTGATTAAGCGTTGTAAAGGCATATGAGAGCATATAGTATATGTTCTTTATAAAAATGCTCTTATCTTTAATCATTGAAATACACCTTGCAAAATATTTTCCCAACGTTGTAGTTTGTTAGGATCATCAAACCAGTATTCACTAAGTGTTGGTAAAATTTCATAATCAACGATTGAATGTAGCCATTCATCCGTGCAAACATCTGCACCGCAAAAATAGCTGTGTCCGATACAAAATCCTTTACCGAGAGATTTATCCAGTGCTATTTCACGGTTTAGGTCAATCACCTTAGATATCAACTCGTTTAGAGTTTCATTATTCAATCTATTTTGGTAACGGATGAACCCTTCTGAATTGAAGCCGGGTAACACCTCAAAAAAGCTAAATCTACGTCGTAATGCATAGTCTATCATTGCAAGGCTGCGGTCAGCTGTGTTCATCATACCGATGATATATACATTCTTAGGTACAAAGAAAGATAATCCATTGTATGCCAGTGTTGCCTTTGTTCCTCTGTAGTCCTTTTCAATCAGCATCAGCAATTCACCAAAGATTTTGCTCATGTTACCACGGTTGATTTCATCAATTATAAAGAAGAAATCCTTCTCAGGTTGGTTTGCCGCTTTCTTGCAAAAACGATAGAAAATGCCGTATTTCAATTGAAAACCGCTTTCTTCGGGCTTATATCCCATCATAAAGTCTTCATAGGAATAATTTTGATGAAACTGAACAAATTCAATACGCTCATCGTCTTTTTTGCCCATCATAGACCATGCCAGTCGCTTGGCGGCAAAAGTCTTTCCGACACCGGGTGCTCCTTGAAGTATGATATTTTTCTTGTTTTTAAGAACAGATACAAGATTTTCATAACGAGTTTCCGTCATGTAAACCTCATTAAGAAAATCGCCTTTTGTGTATGTGTCAACATTGATATTTTCAACGGCAGTTGACACTTCAACACCGTCTTCCCGATAAAGACGACTGATATAGAAACCTACATCAATAGTAAGTGTTCTCAACTTTAAATCAGAATAACAGCTAGGCGTCAATTGAGATTGAAACAAATTGATAAGCTCGGAATCTTCTTGCAGTGCCTCACTGATTTCATCGTAAAATCGAATAAAATTACGGATATTGTCCGCATAAGCCCCTTTTTTGAAACGGTAATCCGCTTCTAGCCTATCCGCAACAGTTTTTACTTCGCTGTATTTATAAATATAGTACTTATCGGGATAGCGTAACCAAAGGTAAGTACTGATGGCATTTTCATGCTGATAATGTTGAGCAGCTCCGTTTCCGTACTTTTCCAGAAGAACAGCGGATCGTAGTTTAAATGCGTTCATTCGCTCAAAAACATCTTTGCTTTCATCAAACAAAGATATAAACATGGCACGAACTTCTTCCGGTGCTGATTTTGCAAAATTTACAATCATTGCCTTAGGAAAATTATTTAAAGATGCCAATAAATTTGAGGTTTTATCAAAGGAACGATTTAGCATTTCGGAAAAGTCAGACGCATTCACATCCCAATTATCCTGAAAGCATTTGACGGCTTCCCACTTATATTTTTCATTTTTCCACTGTGTGGAAACAAAATTCTTTTTATACTCTGTCAGTATATCTTTTAATATGACTTTATCAAACATAAAACCACCTCTTCAATGATTTCAAATAAGAAAACGATTTCACCTATTCCCCAAAAACTCCAGTGTTATTCCAGCCGTTTCATCGGCGTAGTTCTCTATAAACATATGTCCGCCGCCGTTTACCGTGACATCGACACTTCCTGACGGTAAGTGCTTTCTGAGAGTTTGTCTGTCTTTTTCCTGAATCACAACGTCTTTATCTCCGTTGACGTATAATATCGGTGACATCTTTTCCACAGCATCAAGATCGGTTTCGGGCAGCATCGTGAAAGAATATATCGCACCCATACCCGTACCTTGTATCTGTAAAGGTGCGGTTATCTTTGAAAGATCATAGTTTTTTGCATACTCGTCATCGCAAAGTCCGACTTTGAGTAAAGCTCTGACTATAAAATTAAAATGTGTCATGCACTCCATGAATTTTGCCATAGTGGGTGCTAAAATTTTACTTTTCATCATAGCCGTAACAAAGTCGGGAACTCCCGTGTTGCAAGCCGTACCGTAGAGCATGATATTTTTTACGCTTTCCGGATATTTCTCGGCAAGTGCGAGGGTTATGTAACCGCCCATCGAGTGACCTGCAACATACCACTTTTCATTGCTTATGCTCATCATAAGTGCGTGCATGATGTCCTCACGGGGATACAATGTTGTTTCGGACGTTTCACGGCTTGAATAACCGAAATCGGGCAAATCTGCCGCAACGCAAGTGTATCCCTGTTTTGAAAGTCTCGTCGCAAGCTCTTCCCAGCAGTACGAAGAAAGTGCAAAGCCGTGTATCATGAATATCTTGGCTTTCTCGTTCTCGGCTTTAAATACCCTGTAATGGATAGACAGCCCTTCATAATCGAAAAAGTAACTGTTTTCGAAAGGCTTTTCGACTTCGCTTTCACTTGCAAATGCAGGTATCGTGATTGAAAAAAGCATAATAACCGAGAGCAAAAGCGAAATGATTTTCTTGGACATTTTCATAACATAAACCTCCGTTTTAAAAAAAGCGTAAGCCGTCAAGGACCTACGCTTTTGTCTGTTATTGTGTGTTTTTCCTGTATTTGAGGTAATCTTCAAGTATCATCACTGCGGAAACCGCATCAATGACGTTTTTTCTGTCCTTACCTCTTGTATTTGTGACGTTGAGTGCCTTGTGTGCCGCAACTGTAGTGAGCCTCTCGTCCCACATATTTACGGGTACATCGACAAGTGATTTTAAGCTTTCGGCAAGCTCCTTGCACTTATCGGCTCTGAATCCTTCCGAGCCGTCCATGTTTCGAGGTTTTCCGACAACTATCATCTCTGCATTCTTTTCCTTGGAAAGTTCGGCTATGCGGTTTGCGACTTTGGGCATATACCCCTCTTTTATCACGCAAACAGGTGACGCCAAAAATTCAAGTTTATCGCAAACGGCTATTCCCGTCCTTGCATCTCCGTAATCAACAGATAAAATTATCATATCAGTTATCCTGCAATTCGCTCTTGACTGTACTGAAAGTTCTCTTTCTTGACAGACCTTCGTGTATATCTCCGAATACCTGCTTGAGTATCGTTCTTATTTGAAGTGACGTACCGCTGAGGTTTGACGGAATGTTGTAGCCGTACCAAATGGAACAAACATAATACGGTGTACCCGCACATATCCATTTGTCGTAGTTATCGGTCGTAGTACCGGTTTTTGCGAAAGTCTGAAGTCCGCTTACGGCACAACCGTATGCAGTACCGCTGGAGTTTGTCGTAACACCCGTAAGAAGTGTCAGCATAGTATCTGCCGTTGATGACTTTATAGCCTGTGTATATGTCGGCTTTGTATTATCGAGAAGTACCTTTCCGTTTCTGTCAAGGACTCTGTAGTAGCTGTAAGAATCATAGACTCTGCCACCGTTTCCGAATGCCGCATAAGCGCTTGCCATTTCAAGTGTAGATACACCGCCGTTTGTACCGCCAACGGCAAGAGGGCTTAAATCTCTGTCACTTGCCGTCAAGTGCTTAAGTTTAAAGTTCTCGGTAACGTATTTGTACGATGTCGAAACGCCCAATGTTTCGTGAAGTATTCTTGCCGGAACGGTGTTGAGTGAACGGTAAATAGCCGTTGCGACCGTGACGTTTGAACCCGAACCGTAGTCACCGTTATAGTTTTTCGGCCAACTCGTTCCGTCAGGGAGAGTTATGCACTGGTCAAGAACCATGGTTGAACCCGATGTGATATATCCCATATCAACAGCCGGTGCGTAAATCGAAAGCGGTTTTATTGAAGATCCCGGCTGTCTGAAAGAGGTCGTTGCTCTGTTCTTGACTCGGTTGCCTTTCTTTTTACCCGTACCGCCGACAAGTGCGACGATTCTGCCTTGATAGTCCATTATCGTGCAAGCTGAATCGGGAAGTTCACCGTTTTTGTCTTTCGTTGCATACGGGAAGCCTTTTCTGTTGACGTAAATATTTTCAAGCTTTTCCTGTACGGTTACATCGCAAGCGGTTTCTATTCTCAAACCGCCGCAATATACAAGCTGCCATGCCTCACTTTGGTCGTAGTCATATTCGGACATAAGATCCGCCATAACTTCATCAATAACGTAGTCAACATAATAGCTTTGATATTCGACTTCTTCATCATCGTCATCTTTCTTGCTTGAAGAAGTTCTTGAGGCAAGCTTTATCTTCTTGTTAACGGCTTTATCGTACTGCTTTTGAGTTATCTTTCCCTCACTGAGCATAGTGTCAAGACAGTATTTCTGTCTGACCTGTGCCTTTTCCAAGTTGGTGTAGGGATTAAACTTGTACGGGTTCTGTGTTATTGCCGCCAAGAGTGCGCACTCTGCAAGATTAAGTTCGTCAAGATCCTTACCGAAATAGGTTTCGGCTGCGGTCTTGACACCGTAGCAACCCGAGCCGAGATAAACCGTATTGAGATATGCCTCGAGAATATCGTCTTTATCATAGTTTTCCTCGAGATTCAAAGCCTTTGTTATCTCACTGAACTTTCTGACGTAAGTTACCTCGTTTTGTTTCGTGAGGTTTTTGATAAGCTGCTGAGTGATAGTCGAGCCGCCCTGTGAGCTGTTCGTTATCGCAACCTTGACTGTTCTCAACCAGTCAACACCGCTATGTTCATAAAAACGCTTGTCCTCACAGCAGACGAATGCCCATTTGAGATTATCCGGAATATTTTTCTTATCGACCCACATTCTGTTTTCCTCACCGTGAAGTCTGATAAGCTCTTTCTTCTTTCCGGAATCGTTGAAGTAATACAATATTGATGTTTGGTACTGCTGGCTCTTATATGAGTCGAGGTTTATAGCAAGTGAACCGTTTTTATACGAAATGACGTAATTTACCATATTCACTCCGACTATACACACAGTAAGACAGCAGGCGGCTATAAGTCCGCAAATAACGACAAGAGCCGTTTTTACCCCCGGATTCATCGGTTTTTTATTTGCTTTCTTTTCGAGCTTAAGCCTTTTCTTCTCGGCTTTTTGAGCAATTCTTTTTTCTTTTTTCTCTAAACGCTTATTTTTTGCGTCAGAGCTGTTTGTGTTGTTTTCGTTTGCCATCAAACAGTCCTCCTTTTTAAAAGCGGCCGTCAAAGGTCGCCTATGCTTTAAACCGTGAATTAAAACACAATTTCGCATAGTACAACTATTATAATAAATTATGCAAACTAAATCAACTGAAAAACCAAAAATTTACAAAAAAGGCAGGTTTTATTTTTCGGATTCGATTTAAAGGTGGGATTGTACGGCGAATTTCGCAAGAAGTTTGCCCCCTCCCCCTGCCCCACAACATTTTATAGCTTGTTTTCAGAATAAGGCGAAAGTTTAACAAGTATAAATTAACATAACAAATTCGGGGTGATAGTGTGTTTTCGACAATCCTTTCATTTTTATCGAACATTTTTCATTTTGCACTTCAAATAAATCCTGCCGGAGCATTTCCACGACCTTTGAGTGCGAAGGAAGAAGAAAAATATTTACGTTTGGCAAAAAGCGGTGACAAGCAGGCTAAAAACAAGCTTATAGAACACAATCTGCGTCTAGTCGCTCACGTTATCAAAAAATACTATGCAAGCGATCCCGAACGTGACGATTTAATATCAATAGGTACGATCGGACTGATAAAAGCGGTAAACACCTTCGATGTGGATAAGGGTGCAAGACTTGCAACATATGCGGCTAGGTGTATAGAAAATGAAATCCTCATGCACTTTCGTTCTAACCGCAAGAACGGTGCTGTTGTTTCCATCAACGAGCCTATCGAAACCGACAGCGAGGGCAACCCTCTGACTTTAATGGATATCGTTTTCACAGAAGATACCATAGCAGACGATATCGACACCGTTATCAAAAGCGAAAAGCTCTATAAATTCATAGAAGAACTTGACGATGAAAGAGAGCGTGAAATAATAATCGAACGCTACGGTCTTTATCAGCGAGAACCGAAAACTCAAAAGGAAATTGCCCGTGAACTGGGAATATCAAGATCATACGTTTCAAGGATAGAGAAAAAGGTGCTTGAAAAGTTGAGAGGAAAGTTCGGGTAAAACGATTTTAAAAAAATATTGAGATTGGTTCATAATTGTGCTATGATATAAGAAAAGTAAGACTATATAATAGCGCAAACATGGTGTACCGATATAAAATCGTTTAAATCAGGAGGATAACTATGACAGAAACAGAAACTCTGGAACGAGCAAAAATGTATATGGAAAAGCTGGCAAACGGAATCAATCCCATTGACGACAGCATAGTTGCAGATGATGATGTGATCAATAACGTAAGACTCTCACGATGCTTTTTCTATGTGGCGGATATCTTGCGACAGGTAATTGACAACGGTGGTGTTATACCCCAAGTCAAGGCAAAGAAGTTGCCTTTTTATCTTACGATCGACGAGCGAAATGGCTTTGAGTTTTCCAATCAGCCGATCCCCGTTTCGGATATTGCAAGAAGAATCAACGCTCTGATCGAGGGCAAAAACATGGCAAAGCTATCCCACCGTGCAATTACGCAATGGCTGATCTCACTTAATATGTTGGAAGAAGCCTCTAACGGCGATGGCAAAAATGTCAAACATCCGACACAGTCAGGTGAAAGTATGGGAATCACATCGGAACTCAGAACCTATGATAACAGATCTTATACTGTGGTGGTATATGACTTAGAGGCTCAACACTTCATTTTGGATAACCTTGATGCAATTATAGAACAACATCGCAGCAAAAAGGAAAACCAAGGTCGTCCGTGGCTTCCTATTCATGATGAATACTTAAAGGACCTGTACGAACACGACGTACCGATTAACGAGATTGCAATTACGCTGAAACGAACTAACGCAGGTGTTCGTGAAAGGCTGAAAAAACTCGGTTTAATTGTGTGATGTAAAAACAAAATCCCTACTAAGCTGTCTTTCGTTGGCTTAGTAGGGATTTTCGGTTATAACGCTCTGCCGCAAATCAACGATTTGCGGCAGTTGAGATTTGTATACAATAATAAATACTACGAATAAATATTACGCTTTTACAGTTTCAACTTCGGTGATGTCCTGCTCCGACTTTAATTCTTCTTCAAGTTGTGCATTAAGGAATTTTTCACCGTCAACTTCGGGAATCTTTTCTTCTTTCGGTATCAACGACCATACAGTCGCAACGACAGTAAAGACAAACCATGCAAAGCTTACGCTTTTGATAAGCCTTGACAACTTGTATTTGCCCTTGAGCTTTTTAGATACTTTTTGAATTATAACGTCAAGCTTTAAAAAATCTTTCATACCAAAGCACTCCCTGTCTTAATCAATTTCGTAAAGTCCGCTTTTAAGCCATACAAATTTACGTTTTCCGCTGATGATATATCTTAAAACCCTTTCATCAAACCCCATATAGTCCTTGATTTTGTTTGTCAAAATATCATAAGCTCTTATCTTTCGGTCCGAATGGTTGCAAACATAAAGAATATTGCCGTCTTTTGTTATGGAACAAGGTCTGCTGAACGTGGTTGACGTACCGCCGCCTATTCTCATGGGGATTCTCGCATCGGAGGGACTGTACTTAATGATAGCGTTTTCATCGGGTACGACACACCAGATGCAGTCACCGTCAGTCACGATGCCGGCGGCAGGCGAACCTTTATATGTCAGTTGCGAAGAAAGATAGACTGTTCCGTCGGGATTAAATATGTAATACTCTCCTCCGGGATAAATCGCCATGATCCTGCCGTCCGAGAGTGTAGCGGTATCGCAGGTAACATAGTCACCCAATGTTTCCGATATGTCCTCAAACTCAAATCCGAATTTGATTTTAAGATAGACATTTTTCTTGATGGAGGTAAACTTATCGTTCACCGCATCATAACCGTAAAACTTTACCATCAAAACGCCTTTGTCGTTTTCTTTTTTTACCGCAAAGATAAATCCTTTGTCGAAATCTGTTACGTTGAGAATTTCGCCTTTGAATATATTGTTCATTTTTATATCATCGAGCCATGAGGCTCTTACCTTTCAGAAAGCTTTAAGCGGTTTGTTTTCTTTTTCGGTACACACAGGCTGTGCATATGGGAAAACTATACCGCAATTATACATATATATATTACTACATAATTGCCGTCAGGTCAAGTGCGGATTTTCAGTTTTCCGACCGAGGAAACACTATGCTTAAGAGAGTCGAAAAATTTTGTGTACATATGGACGAAAATGTCTTGAAAAACACTCAATTATAAATCTGTGAACGAACTAAAAAATATTTTTTCAAATTTTGTTAAAAAAATATTGACGAATTTAAAACACAGTGCTATAATCAACACAATAGACAATATGGGGTACTTTGCAGTTCCTCAAAACACACTATATGGAGGTTACATTATGAAAAAACTTCTCGCAATTTTCATGGCAATTCTCATGATCGTGCCGCTTGCAATGCCCGCAACGGCAGCATCTCAGCCGAGCTGGGGATATCAAACAAACAAGACCGTACCGGTAATTTCTATCTTCGGTGACGGCGATTCAATTCACGACAAAGACGGCAATAAGCTCCTTGAGTACAGAGATCTTCTCAACAGCTTTGACGACGAGGACGGAGAAAGCACAGTTATGGAATCTGTTCTCAACTGCGTTATGCCGTTCCTTATTCAGGGTCTTGGCTCAGGCAACTATCAGCCCTACTACGACGCTCTTTACAAAGAGATCGGTGAGCTTTTCGGCGGACTTCTTCTTGATGATAACGGTGAGGCTACAGATGGTTCACAGGTAAATCCCGAGCATCAGGCTATAATGGCAAGAGCAAGACACACAGACTACTCAAACGGCGGAAGAAACAATTTCGGTCTTAACAACTACATCTTCTGGTACGACTGGAGATTAGACCCCATCTACATCGCAGATGAACTTCACGCTTACATTTCTGACGTTAAAGAAGCAACAGGCGCAAGTGAAGTTGCTATCGTTTGCCGCTGCTTAGGTACATCAGTAGTTACCGCATATGTCGAGAAATACGGTATGGAAGGTATCAGAGGTGTTTCATTTGACGGTGGTGTTGTAAACGGTTCAGAGCTTATAAGCGAAGCTATCAGCGGCAAGTTCACGTTTGACGCAGACGGTGTTAATCGTTTCCTTATCGACTGTGATGCACTTTGTATGTTCGACGTTGACGAGTTCATCACAGAAACATTCGATATGCTTTCTAAAGCAGGCATCTTTGACAAGATCGTAGGTGTAACAAAGGAAAAGATTTATTACACAGTTGGTGAGGGTATCACATCGGCTCTTGCTCGTTCAACATTCTTCACATTCCCGTCATACTGGGCAGCTGTTAAGGCTGAAGATTTTGAAACAGCTAAGAACTATGTTTTCGGTCCCGAAGGCAGCGAATTACGTCAGCAGTATGCAGGTCTTATCGAAAAGATCGACAACTATGACAAGGTTGTTCGTCAGCACATCCCCGACATCATGAACGAGATCAATGACAACGGCAACCTTTGCATTATCGCTAAATACGGTGTACAGTTAGTTCCCGTTGTTCAGTCAATGAACATCGTCGGTGACCAGTTCTCAACAGTTACATCAGCATCATACGGTGCAACAACATCGACAATTTACGACACACTTTCAGACGAATATATTCAGCAGAGAGTTGACGAGGGCAAGGGCAAGTACATTTCACCCGACAAGCAGATCGACGCATCAACCTGTATGTTCCCCGATCAGACTTGGTTCGTCAAGGGCGCTAACCACTCAGACTGGACAGAGGCTGAAAATCAGATCAACTACAACGTAGTTACAGCAGATCATCAGCTTACAGTTGATGACAGCCCGTACTCACAGTATTTAACAGCTCTCAGAAAGCCGAACAGCAAGGGCGTTGTTGCCGCAGCTGCATACGACTTCGCTGTAATGGACGAGACAAACTGTGACTGCTACTACTGGAAAGCAAACTACAAGGCAGACAACCCGCAGACATCGGGCGAAAGAGGTTTCTACTTCCTTCTCTCATTCATCAACTGGTTCCTGTCACTTATCCAAAAGCTTTTCGCTAAATAAAAGGTAGAATAAAATAGTATGTCCTGCCGCAAATCGTTGATTTGCGGCAGGATTTTTATGTGGAAATCAGCCTTATTGCTTGGAAACTGCCAAGTCAAGTGCAACACTTTTTAGGCAAGAATCCCGAAAGCGATAAATAGCAAAAACATTATATCGGCAGCTTAACCGTAAACTCCGTTCCTTTACCTAATTCGCTTTTAACTTTGATACTCCCCTTGCAGAGATCGACTATTCTTTTGACTAAAGCCAATCCTAAGCCGTTTCCTTCAGACTTTCTTGAAGTGTCACCTTGGTAAAACTTTTCGAAAATATGCTTTATAACTTCCTCACTCATTCCGTCACCGTTGTCCGAAATCGAAACATCTACTGTTTCGTTGCTTTGAGTTATATTGATTTTTATGCTTGCCGAATGAGGTGAATGCTTTATCGCATTGTCTATAATATTCAGCCACACTTGTTCCAAAAGCGATTCACTGCCGTAATATGTTATTCGTGGCAGATCCATGTCAAAATCTATATTCTTCTCTGCCCATTTGCTTTCAAGAGTCAATATGCACTTTCTTATCTGTTCATCAAGCCTATACTCCGATTTATCGGGGACAGTTTCCTGATTTTCAAGTTTTGACAGCATAAGTATATTTCCCGACATATCGGTAAGCCGCTTTGAGTTTTCCAAAATCTTATTGACGTAGTGATCGTGCTTTTCATCGGAAAGGTTTCTGTTTTGAAGAAGTGTTGCGTACCCCTCAATCGAGGCTATCGGAGTTTTGAACTCATGGGAAACGTTAGCGACAAAGTCACTTCTGAGCGTTTCTATATGCGACAGGTCATAAGTCATGGCATTGAATCTTTGCGCCATTTCACGAATTTCCATTATCCGCTCATCTTCGGGTACTTTAACATCAAAATTGCCTTTTGAAAGCTCGTCAAATGCGTTGCCCATGTTCTGAACGGGACGTACTATGAGCTTGCCGACATAAAGAGCTATGACGATGCCTATAAGCAAACTGCCGAGAGCGAAAACCAGCACGGGAGCGTGCCTTTCGGGAATGCTGATTGTAATCAAACCGAGTTCCGACATAGTGAACCAAAAAATCGCAACAAAAATAAAGACAACAAAAATCGTGGCGAAAATAAGTCCGGCAAACTGAAGCCAAAGTGTAGAATGAGGTTTCCTATTCAACGTTTTTCACCGCCTTATAACCGAGTCCTCTGACGGTCACTATTTCAAAATCCTCGCACTGTGAAAATCTGTCACGAAGTCGGTTGATATGTGTGTTGACCGTCCTTTCGTCCGTTTCGGAGAACATTCCCCAAATTTCGTCCATCAGCTGTTGACGGGTGAATATTTTGTTCGGGTACGACAAAAGCTTATACAAAAGGTAAAACTCCTTTTGCGGAAGTATGGATTCTACACCGTTTAAAGTCACTGTCAAAGCGTCGTAATCAAGCACGGTTGAGCCGACAACTATCTTCTTTTCACTTGATATTTTCGCTCTTCTGAGCAAAGCCTCTACTCTTAGCACAAGCTCATTGACATTTATCGGCTTTATCATATAGTCATCACTTCCGATACGAAAAGCTTTTTGCATATCGGAAAACTGGTCCTTTGCCGTGACTATTAAAATCGGAAGTTCGTAATTTGCATCACGCAAGGCTTTTGTAAGCTCATAGCCGTCCATGTTAGGCATCATGATATCGGCAACTATAAGGTCTATGTACTCCCTATCCATTATGTCAAGTGCGTCTTCTCCGTCAACAGCCGAAATTGCGTGATAGCCGCTATCGGAAAGGACGGTGCAAAACAGTTCACGCATATCGGCATTATCTTCAACGACTAAAATATTAAACATACTATACACCTCCATATACTTATTATAATACTATATTAAAATAACATCAAGGTAAACTGGATGCTGGATACTAGATGTTAGATGCTAGATGCTAGATGCTGGATTTTAGATGTGCTGACTTGAAGGTTTCTTATAGTGGCAAGCAGCGTGTTTCACCGTTTAACTTTCGGTTTTATTCAGCCTTTTACTTTCTGCTCATCGAACATCAATCAGTGGTGGCTTTGGTTCATCACCCCACTCACTGACGTTCGGGGGTAAGCCCCAAAGCCGTTACGCTCCGCAACCGCCTGCGGCGGTCGCTCCGCTAATCTCAATCTCCCCACTGTAATCAAACCTTCAAGTCAGCATATCCAGCCTCCGGTATCTAGAATCCGGAATCATTTGTCCGTGAGTTTATTTTCGTGTGCTATACTCTGTGATAAATTTCGGAGGTGAGCGTATGTTACAGCTTAAAAATATTGTAAAAACATATGTGACGGGAGATATCAAACAAGACGCACTGAAAGGTATCGACATCACATTTCGTGAAAACGAGTTCGTTTCGATTTTGGGTCAAAGCGGTTCGGGTAAAACGACAATGCTCAATATCGTGGGC
This sequence comes from uncultured Faecalibacterium sp., assembly GCA_964456935.1. Taxonomy (GTDB): domain Bacteria; phylum Bacillota; class Clostridia; order Oscillospirales; family Acutalibacteraceae; genus UBA6857. The sequence continues at coordinate 19,016 of CAYWDD010000001.1, forward strand.
GGACTTGACCGCTATACAAGCGGCGATCTTATTATAAACGGTGTTTCGACTAAAAAGTACAACGATGCGGACTGGGATTATTACCGTAATAATTCCATAGGTTTTGTCTTTCAAAGCTATAACCTTATCCCCCACCAAACTGTACTTTCAAACGTTGAAATGGCCATGACCTTGGCAGGTGTTTCAAAGAAAGAACGCAGGGAAAAAGCTATTGCCGTACTCAAAAAGGTTGGACTTGCCGATCACATTCACAAAAAGCCGAACCAAATGTCGGGCGGTCAAATGCAGCGTGTCGCAATTGCACGAGCACTTGTCAACAATCCCGACATCTTGCTTGCCGATGAACCGACAGGTGCTTTGGATTCGGAAACAAGCTTGCAGATAATGGAGCTTTTAAAAGAGATAGCTAAAGATAAGCTTGTTATCATGGTAACGCATAATCCCGAGCTTGCCGAAAAATATTCAACGAGAATAGTAAAACTTCTTGACGGAAAGATAACGAGCGACTCTAACCCATACAACGCAGAGGACGAAAATGTGTCTAAAGTGAAACATAAAAAGATATCTATGTCGTTTTTTACGGCTCTTTCACTTTCATTTAACAATCTCAGAACGAAGAAAGGAAGAACCGTTCTGACAGCCTTTGCCGGCTCTATAGGTATCATCGGTATTGCACTTGTCTTGGCTTTATCAACAGGACTTAACGACTACATTAACTCCATACAAAAAGAAACGATGTCCTCTTATCCTATCACTATCAGCTCACAGTCGGTTGACGTTTCAAACGTGATGGGCAAGCGTAAAGAGATGGTCGAGGATATGCGAGAGCAAATGACATCAAACGGGGCAGACATTACGGGCATACACGCTGTTTATGACGGTACGCAGTCGGATAATCTTCTGACATCGAATTTGAAAGAAAACAACCTTACTGCTTTCAAGAAGTATCTTGACGATCCGAACAGCGAAATTAGGCAATACATAAATGAAAGCGGAATAGTTTACTCGTACGATTTAAAATTCAGCGTATATTCATATGACTCTGACGGAAATTTAATCGACAGCAATTCGGAAATTTCCGTCAGCGATTCAGACGGTCAAATCGGAATGTTAGCAGGTGGCATGGGCATAGGAAATAAGCTCAAATCAATAACGTCCATGTTAAGCGGTGGCTCGGATTCGTCAGTCGAAAACTTTTCCGAGTTAGCATCGGGACTTGATTCCGAAACGGTAAACTCTGCCGTCATGGAAAATTATGAGCTTTTATACGGAAAATGGCCCGAAAACTATGATGAAGTGATACTTGTTTTAGGCAGCGACAATGAAATCTCCGCTCAAACTCTTTGTCAGCTTGGATTCATCACGAAAGAACAATATCAGGAAAACGCGGAAAAGAGAGAAGCTGCTGAGGATATTTCATTTGACTATTCGGCTGTTGACGGTCATTCGTTCTATCTAGTAACAGCAGGTGATCACTACGTTAAAAACGAAAACGGAACTTTCTCGTACCTTGAAAATAACGAGATGAGCGAAGAACAACTTCTCAAAAATGCCGTAAAGCTCAAAATATGTGGCGTCATACGTCCGAAGTCGGGTACTGAAAACGCAGACATCACAACGGCAGTTGCCTACACATCACTGTTGACCCAGCACATAATCGCAAAATCAAACGACAGTGAAGTCGTTAAGGCACAAGAAAGCTGCAAAGAAATCAATGTTCTCAACGGAATCGAGTTTGAAGTTCCGAACGACAGTAAAAAAGTCGAGGACGCAAAAGAATATATCAAAAATCTCAGCACAGAAGAAAAATCTTCAATTTACACACTTGTAAAATACTATGAAATGACGAATAAAAAGGCGGACAACGACAGTGCCGACGAAACACAAAAATCCGAAAACATAAAAAGTGTTTCGGATATGACTGAAAGTGAAAAAGCGGCAGAGTTTGATAAATGGATACAGACTGCGGACGATGATGTTCTGCTTGCACTTTTCGAAAACGTTTCTTCCTCGGATATTACCGTAAATCTCGACAGTGTTTCGGGTACGGTTTCAGATAATAAAAATGTCACGGAAAACTCATCTTCCGATTCAAACTGTTCCATTTTAGACAAAATCAGCGACTCATTTGTCGGAAAAATATTCAGTAGAATCAGCGACAGCTGTATTTTCTCATCGGACAAAAGCTCCGGTTCTACTTTAAGTTCAACAGCAAGTTCGATGCTTATGAACTCAATGAGCGACAGCAGTAAAATTTTGCTCATCAGAGAATATGCACAAAAACTCGACAGCTCACAAAAAGCAAGCATTTACACGCTTATAAAGACATATAATTTGGACACTGCTGATTCACAAACGATTCAAAATCTTTCGTCTTTACTGAGCCAAAGTCAGACAGGCGGCATATCTTCAGGACTGTCGATAAGTCAGGATTCGGTTTCGACCATGCTTGACGCTTGGCTTGAAAGCTCACCGGATGAGGAAGTGCTTATTAAAATTTACGATCAATACATCGGGTACTCAACATATGAGGACAACATGGAAACCTTCGGAAAGGTCAGCTATGACACACCGACTTCCATCAGCATTTACACGGACAGTTTTGACAGCAAAGACGCTATATCACTTTGCATTGAGAATTACAATAAAGGCGTGTCCGACGACTTAAAAATCACATACACGGACTATGTTTCACTTTTAACATCGTCCGTCACGACCATAATCGACACGGTTTCCTACGCTATAATCGCCTTTGTCGCCATATCTTTGGTGGTTTCATGCATCATGATAGGCATAATAACCCACATCTCCGTCATGGAGCGTACAAAGGAAATAGGTATTCTTCGTGCATTAGGTGCGTCAAAGCACAATATATCGCAGGTATTCAATGCCGAAACATTCATAGTCGGCTGCTGTGCCGGACTTATCGGTATCGGTGTATCGCTGATTGCAATCATTCCGATAAACATTATCATTGAAAAGCTTTCGGGATTTGTCGGCTTAAGTGCAAGACTTCCGTTCTCATCGTCAATGGTACTTATTGCGATAAGCATTGTTATTACGATAATAGGCGGTCTTGTGCCTGCAAAGAAAGCGGCTAAGAAAGATCCTGTTATCGCTCTTAGGACAGAGTAAGAGCGGAGCGTTAAAAAGTGTGTAAGTTTGGAAAAACTTACACACTTTTCTTTACAAAGCTTATTCTTCTGTTTCGGGTGTTGATTCTTCTTTTGCAGCTTTTTTCTTTTCGGCTTTTTCGATTTTGGCTTGTTTCTTTGCCTCTTTCTTCGCCTCTTTTTTAGCTGCTTTTTCTTCCTCTGCCTTGGCTTTATCCTTTTCCGCTTGTTCCTTGTCGGCAGCCTCTTTTGCCTCTTTTTCCGCCTGTTCTTTCTCTGCTGCCTCGGTTAAAACGTCCTCAAACTGTAATTTCTTTCTAAAAAACTCATCGGCAGCCTTAAAGCATTGCTTGGATATTTTCAACGTCATGTTCAAATGGAAACAGTGGTTGTTTGCAAAACCATCAGCTGTGAATTTATCTACGTTTTCTTCGCCTATGTTCTCGACCAGCTTATCGAATAAAGGCTGTCCTTGATTGGTACAAACAATGTCGCTGTTTGACCAAACCATGAATGTCGGACACCAGTTTTTATTGACAAACGCACTCGGAGAAATGTAATCGACGTATTTATACTGCTTAACAGCCTCCAAACCGTCCTCGGAATGCTCGTAGCCTAAGAATGTTTCGGCTGTTACATCTATTATCTTAAAGGGCAGAATGTTGTTTTCAAAAAGTGTATTGACGTCATAGATTCCGCAAAACGGAGCTAAAACGGCAGGTTTAAGCTTAACTTCGGGCGTACCGAGTTTTTCTCTGAGTTCGTCATCGAACGCAAGTGCGGCAACAAAAGCCGCAGAATAGCCTCCCGACGAATCGCCCATGACGATTATTTTATCAAGGTCGAGAGTACCGTAATAATTGTTTATTTCTTCGAGATAATTGAGTGCGTCTATACTGTCATAGAGATATTCGGGAAACTGAGCCGACGGTGCAAGACGGTAGTTGATGTTAAAGACAAAATAGCCTTTTTCAGCCCAGAAAGCGGAATAACTCTTGCGGCACTTCTTATCGCCCATGACAAATCCGCCGCCATGGATATTTAGAATTACCGGCATCTTCTTTCCCTGTTCTTTGCAAAGTTTCATCGCTTTTTCGCTGTAATAGACATCTCCGGACTGCTCTTCGCTCTGCCTTTTATTGAACGCAACGTTCTTTACGCAGGCTATACCTTTATATCTTGTGATATTTTGAGGTAAGTAACCGATGATGTCAATAGCCTTAAATACGACCTGTGAACGATTCATATTATCACCCCGTAAATATATTATACTGCGATTTTACAACATTTTTTGCCGCTTTGCAATAGTTTTTTCTATACTGCTTTCTCTATTTCTCTCTTTAGCTTTTCTATTATTCTTTTTTCAAGCCTTGATATATAACTTTGAGAAATTCCCAATATATCCGCAACTTGTTTTTGCGTATACTCGTCAGTTCCTCCTAAACCGAATCTCATTGTCATTATCAGCTTTTCCCTTTCTCCGAGATTTGATACGATTTCCAAAAGCTGTTTTCTTTCGTCCTCCATTTCCATTCCCCTGTTTATCTCGTCCGGTTCACTTCCCAGCACGTCGGAAAGTAAAAGCTCATTGCCGTCCCAGTCGATATTCAGCGGTTCGTCTATGGATATCTCGTTTCTCTGCTGAGAATTTTTCCTAAGATACATCAAGATTTCGTTTTCGATACATCTTGATGCATATGTTGCAAGTTTTATGTTTTTTTCGGCGTTGAAAGAATTGACAGCCTTGATAAGTCCTATCGTACCTATTGAAATAAGATCTTCAATTCCGATTCCGGTATTTTCAAACTTTCTTGATATGTAAACCACAAGACGGAGATTGTGAACTATCAGCTTTTCTCTTTCGCTCACCTGCCCCTGCCCTATTTTTTCAAGAACACGCTTTTCTTCTTCCTTGCTAAGTGGCGGCGGCAGGTTTTCCGACCCGTTGATATAATAAACGCTGTTGCCTTTGAGCCTTGATACAAGTCTTTTCAGAAAATGCATCGGATGTAGCACGACCGATTTTAATGTTTCAAGCATGATTTTTCTCCTCTCTCATTTGGACTGTTTCATAAGGTAAAACGGCATCAAAATCACCGTTTTTAATCTTTGAATAGCTAAGTCCTATCAACAAATCTTTTGTTTCAAAATCACAATTTATACCCTTTATACGGACACGTTCGGGTTTGACGGTCAGCATTACGCTGTCACCTGAAACCGTGTTTACGGGAACGTATCTCGGCTTTAGGTGAGGTGGTATTTTTTCGATATCATTAGGGATAAAGCTAAACTTTGTACTGTCAACCGTAACTATTGAAAGCGAGGTAAAGTAGTCCTTAAGCGTGTTGCCGCTGTCAAGCAAAGCTTTGCAGCTTACGGTTTTGTCATCTATATACACGGTAAGGTCATAGATATATCCTTTCGGAGCTTTTCTGTCTATTATAAGACAAATAAAACGCAGAATTGCATAACAGACAGTTGTAGCTATAAGCAAAGTCATAGTATCAAACTGAAAGTAAACCGTTGCATTGTTATAAAGCATAGTGTCGGGTCTTACAAATATCCAGAGCGCAAACATAGAACCTGCAAAAAGAAAACTTACGAATATAAACGACAGCACACGTTTTGCGTACATATGAAAATTATTATATCCGAAAGCGATCAACGTCATTAACACACTAACTGCAATTTTAAGCAAAACAGACACCGCATCGGGGATTCCGTCAACCAGGATTATCAATGAATAGACTCCACCCGTCAAAGCGGAAATCAAAAGTCTTATTCGACTTGCGTTAGCGCTCGAAATAAGCGATGCAAGACGCAACAGAGCAAAATTAACGTATGTATTGAGAATGATCAAAACATCGGCATAGACTACTTGCATTTCATCACCACCTTCAATCATTATAAGTCTGTGTGGCGGATTTTAATGTCGAAGGCCGTCGGTGTAGAAGTAAAATTGCGTGGAAGCCCGCCCGCAGGGCGGGCGGGCGGAACGGCGGCAGCGTGTACCCATGAGTGGCTTTGCCGCTCATGGGTGCCGATGCCGCCGTTGGATCAGACTGTGATTATGGCACACATTTATCTCAAACACAAACTCCCTGCTTTCAGTCACGGCAGTGACACCCTCTCGCATACGCTCGAGGGTGCGCACTGCCGTGACTTGCCGCCCCTTCGCCCCGGCACCCCACCCGTCTACCGACCTCCTGCACAAACCAAAACACCTGCCGCAAATCAAATTTGATTTGCGGCAGGCTCATAAACCGTATTATTCAATTATGAATACTTCAACTCCGTGCTTTTCGGGTTCGGTCTTTATCTTTGATGCGTTGAAAATTCTCTCGTTCCAACAGTCTGTGACCGTGTAGGACGTTTTCTTTGCAAGGTCTATCCCTGCCGTGTCTGCAACCTTGTTTATGTCAATTTCAAGTTCGCAAGGCTTTGAATCCTTGTTAAACACGCATACAGCAGCTCTTGCTCCCGAAAGAGGCTTGACAAGGACATCGACAAGCGGCGACTTTGTAAATCCGCTCGCCCTCTTACACGGTACGCCGAGGCTGTCTTGGTCTATCGAGATAAGATACTTGTTTGTGAGTATCTGATATGTCTTGCTGTCAGTGTCAATAGTACCGTCGGGTTTTATGAATTTTCTGATGTCGTTCCCGAGGATAAGCGGTGCCGCCATCATGCACCACAGTGAGAAGTGGCTCTTGTTTTCTTCGTATGTCAGATTGCCGTTGCCGACTTCGAGCATATCGGGATCATTCCAACCGCCTATTCCTGCGTATTTGTCAAGTCTGACCGTTCTTTCGTATATAGCGTTTAT
>CAYWDD010000002.1:0-23057 GCA_964456935.1 uncultured Faecalibacterium sp.
TAACGCTCCGCTAACGCTCCGCTAACGCTCCGCTAACGCTCCGCTAACGCTCCGCACCCGCCTGCGGCGGTCGCTCCGCTTTCCCACCTCCACCCGGTCTAATCATTGCAAACCCATTGCAAAAATATTAAACAAATGTAAAAGTTGTTGAAAAAACAAACTTTTTTGCGTATCATGTAACAAAATGGCGAAAAATTGCATCTTATATTATAGAGGGGGGATTGATCAATGCTTTTTCTAATGATGTTTGACGATAATAATCATCATCGTCAAAGCCTTAAAGACGTGTACAATGCGTATAAAAAGCAAATGTGGTATGTGGCACATAAAGTCCTTAACGATAACTTCCTTGCCGAAGATGCAGTTCAAGACGCTTTTATGGGAATTGCTAAAAACTTTAATAAGATAAGAAACTTCGACAACGAAACAACTCGTTCTTATGTGTTGACTGCCGCCTATCGAGCTGCGTTGGTGTACACAAGAAAAAAGAAAGGAGCTGATAATGTTGTCAGTATAGAAAATCCGGGGTCACTTTGCGACAGGGCAGCCGAACATGAATTTGATAAGATCGAGCTTGAAGATCTTGCGTACTACATAATCAAGAATATGCCGGACGCTTATCGTGATGTGCTGTATCTCCGTTTCGTTTTGGAGATGAGCGATAAAGAAATATCCGATCAGCTTGGGCGAAATGTAAACACAGTGCATCAGCAAATTTCAAGAGGGCGAAAAATCTTTATTGACGAAATGCAAAAGGAGGAAAATAAAAATGGATCAAAAGCAATACGATGATCTTATGATCGAGGCATTGAAAAGTGTCAAAGAGGAAGAATTTTCCGATGTGCCGAAAGAAGAACATATCGAATACGAATTTTCCGATGAATTTATTGAAAGAGCAAATGAATTGGTTAAGGATAAAAAGAAATCCATGTTCGGCGGTTTTGTACAACATACCGCAAAAAGGGTAGCCGTAGCGGTCATGGTTTTGATCGTCGGAATAAGTACGATTTTGATTACCAAAGCTTATAAAGAGCCGATTCTCGATTTTGAATATAAGTTTGCGGAAGATGGCAGTGATTATAGAGTATATTATTCCGAAGACGGAAATGATATGTACAAAAAAATAGAAACGTTTTATACTCCTGCTGTTGTTCCCATTGGCTATGAATGTGACAACGTATTGGAAAATGTCCTCTATAAAGGTTCAAGAATAACATGGCAGGACAAAGAGCATAACAATATTTTATTTCACCAAGAAACGGCTACTGAAGTAAAATATGCCGTGGCTCCGGATATTCCGGTTATAAATGTCGAGGAACGCAAGATAAACGGTATAGGATGCCTGTGCATTGAAACAGAGAAGGAATATAAATATACATGGAAAGAAAAAGGATATGCTTTTGTCTTGGTATGTTTTTCCAAAAACGTCGGTGAAGATTATGTAGAAAACGTTGTAGGAAAGCTTATCGAAGTTGACTTGTCGAGAATAGATGTTTGGCAACAGTATTGATAAGCGAAAATCAGCGGCAACCGTTAATTCGGTTGCCGCTGAAACATTCATTTATATAAGCTCATAGCTTTCTTTATAGCTTTTTATCACTGCGTTGAGTTTTCTCAACCTCATTGATGAGAAAAGTATTACCAAAATCAAATATATCGCCAGTACACCGAAAACCATGAACGAATAGCCTGCAACGACGTTTCGAACTATCGCTAAATTCGGCGTTTTAAGTTTCGCACAGCCGAGAATGTTCGCCTTGTCAACTCTGTAAACGGTCGAACCCATTTCAACTGCGTAAAGTCCGTCACCGAAACCGATAACGTCTGCGACCGACAGCTTGTTTCCCGCACCGAGGAAAAGGAGGGTGTCGTTGCCCTGTATTCTTCCTTGTTTAACGAAGATGTACTCACCGATATGCTTATCACCGCTGATTTTATCTCCGTCAACATAGGCAACGGTTATATCCGAAATTTTTATATATCCTTCATCGGATTTTTCCACAGCATAAACAAGAGCCGTTGCCGCACTTGCCAAAATTCCGATTATAAGGAAAATCACAAGCAGTATTATTGATGCTCTGCGTTTTCCGAACGGTCGCTGAACCGTTTGTTCAAGCTTTTTCTGTTCTTTGATACGCTTTTTCTCATTTTCAATTGAGTTTTTCGCATTGTCTTTAGCTTGCTTTATAGCGTCCTTTTCACGCTGTTTCTCGTTTTTCGGTTGGGTCGGTTTAGCGGCAAGGTCGATGATAGATTCGGAAAGATCGGGGAAACTTTCGAGTGCTGTTTTTTCATCGACAAGAGGCTTTCTTTCGATAGGCTCTTGTGTATAAACATGCTCTCTTTCCTCCGTATATGTCGGTGTTTCCGGTTCTACCTGTGTGGCATTTGTAAAGGGAACGTTTTCGAGAACTTCATCAAGCTTTGAAAAATCTTCGGCAAGAAATTCCATGATTTCTTCCTTGTTGTAAGGCTCGTCATAAGCTTTGTTGGGAAGTTTCGGAGTTCTATGTTCGCTTTCAATAGGAGAACTTTCTGTCTTATACGGTACACTTTCAGTCTGTTTATCAAAAGTGAAACCTATTTCTTCAATTTCGCTTTTCGGCTTTTCGTTATCATTTTTGACATCTCCGCTGAAAAAGTCAACATTTAAATCGTCCAATGCCTTGGGTCTGTGTAGTTGCATATTACTCTGCCTTTCTCATTTTTCATGCGTCAAGGTTAGCTTTGATGAAACTGAGCTTTTCTATGATTTCGTCTTTGAGTCGGTTCAGTTCGTCAAGTTCACTTGTCGCTGTTTTCTTTTTTTCTTCTATTTCGTCAAGCTCGCTTTTTGCACTTGATATTCTGCCTGCAAAAATCATATCCTGCGTTTTGTATGCCTCGCTTACAATGTCCTGAGCTTTTTTATTTGCGGCTGAAATTATTCCGTTGACTACCTTTGCGGTGTCAAAGTCATAATCGTTCGGCTTATCATCTGCCGAGACTGTATTTCTTCCTGCTTGCTCGTTCAATGCTTTAAGCTTTGTTGCAAGGAATTTACAGTCACTGAGCAGTTTCTCATTTTCCTTTTTGAGTCGTTCGTTTTCGATGTACGCATCGGTGATTGCTTTGCCGTCGTCAAGCTGCTTTTCTATTTCATTGCTCCATTGAACAGCGTTTTGATACTCCGATTGGAGCATAGCAATGTATCTGTCAACTTCCTCGACAGCATAACCGTTTGCCTCAATTTTAAAATTCATCTGAGCCATATATACACACCCACTAATATTATTATACATCGTAATTATATAGCATAGTAAAAAATTTTTCAACATATTACGCTAAAATTTTTGTTAATGTATTTTAGTAGTATCGGCTTAATATCGTCATTGAAACGATAATTTATGATTAAATTCTTGTAATTGGCGGCAAACGGTGATATAATCAAGGCAAAAGGAGGACGTATGCAATGAAAAGGACAGTCAATTTACTACTCTGTGCAATCTTGCTTACGCTTACGCTTTGCGGTTGCTCCAAGAGTGAATCTTTAAGCTTACTGCTGATGTTCCCCTGCGACGATGACACCTCTTGGCAGTACGAGATGACTAAGCAAGGCGTTGTGGACATTGCAGGCGAGCCGCAAAAAGACAGCGGTTCGGGAGATATGATGTTTGTTTTCGAGGCTGTCGGTGAGGGTGAAACCGAACTTGACTTTTACTATCTCAAGTCAAACGAAACCGACATCTCAAAAGCTACAAGAGTGAAAAAATACAGTGTTTCGGTAAATGCCGATTTCGAGATAACAAGCAGTTTGATATCAGACGAAGAAATCACAGTCCCTGCCGTAAAACTCAACGATAGAAAAGAGGCGGAGGCGTACCTGTCACAAAAACTTACAATGTTGGTTGACGGTGACAGCGATGAATATGTGATAAAGTATAAAGGTACGTTTGAAGAAAACGGTCTTAAGTGGTACAAGTTCAGTATTTCTCAAGTGATAACACTCAGCAACGGTAAAACGGTTTTACGTTTCAGACAGATGTGTGCCGTCAGTGAAAACGGAGAAATCAAAACACTTGATGAGGGCAAGGATACACCGGACATCGAGTATAATAACAAATAAGATAAAGCTAAGGCTGCCGCAGTTGCGACAGCCTTGGTTTTATATATCAATATTGCTTTCAGAATTTCAAGTCGGCGTAAATTCCGTAGTGGTCGGACAGATAATCACCGTCTATCTTGTCGTCAATGACGTGGAATACAAGAGGCGATATATCATCGGAAACAAAAACATAGTCAAGTCTGCCCTTTATGACAGCTCCGCCGTAGTTGTGGAAAGTTTCCTTATCGTCGGTAACAGGTGCGAGAAGTCTTGCGTCGTTGAGCTTTTCAGATGCTATCGAGTACATCTCGGAGCTGTTGTCATCGTTGAAGTCACCTGTAAGTACGACAGGATATTTTCCGATAAATTCGTCTGCCTTATTGAGAAGAACTTTCATCTGATTCTCTCTTGCCTTTTCGCTGATGTGGTCAAGGTGTGCGTTCATATGAACGTATCTTGAACCTGTTTCCTTGTTTTCGAGAACGACCCATGTGCAAATTCTGATGTTTTGCGAACCCCAGTCCTTCGAGCCGGGAACATCGGGTGTTTTCGATAACCAGAACGTACCCGAATCTATGGCATCGTATTTATCGCTGCGATAGAATATGGGGCTGAATTCTCCTAAAACATTTCCGTCTGTTCTTGCGACACCTACATAGTCGTAGCCTGTCATGTGTTCTTGAAGGTAAAGCATCCATTCAAGCGTTGCCTCTTGGAATCCCATGGAGTCCGCACCGACTTCTTCAAGCTGTGATACCAGCAAGGGCGCTCTGTAGGCTACAGCCGTCTTTCCTACACCGCCCATTCTTAAATTGAATTGAACGACTCTGACGTCTGCCTCGGGAGCGATAGGCTCAACGGGATTGGGTGTTACGGTCGAACAGCCGCTTATTATAGAGGCTAAAAAGATGTTGACCGCAAGTATGATCTGTGTAAGTTTCGTGTAAAATGCTGCAAACATATTTATTCTCCTTTCAAACTAAGTGTAAATTTAAGCCATTCGGCTTTTAAGCGATTCAAGTGTTACCTTGTATGCTTTGGTTTCATATTTAAGTTCGGTCGGCTTTATCTCAAAGCCTTTTTTCTTTGCAATGAGCGATGCAAAGTAGACAAGTAAATGCGGATTTTTTATAAGACACGGACCTGTCAAATGCGTTCCGTAGAAGTTTCCTTTAACTATGCCTTCTTCCTTGATTTGCTTTGAGTTGCCTGCACCGAAATCAACCGAAAACATAGGCTTTTCATGACTTTTTGTTTCACTTGCCTTGTTGATAAAACCTACGCATTGAGAAGTGAGAAATTCCGCTGTGCAAACTTCGTCTGTCAGAGTTCTCTGCTTGTCGGTCACGGTCGTTTCCATGTCAAACCATGATAAACCGTCTGTCTTAGTACCGTCGGGGGAGGTGATGCTCTTTCCGAAAATCTCAAATGAGTTGCCGGTTGCCAAAATGACCGTTCCGTTTTCATATGCCGAAACTATGTCCGACTTGTTGTTCTTCAAGTCGTCAAGAGCTTTAAGCTGCTTTTCTTCTGTGCCTGAACCGAGATAAATAAAATCGTAAGATGAGAAATCGACATGGTCGTAAAGTGAAAGCTTGTCAACTTTTACATCGACTCCTTGATTTTTAAGATATCTCTCAACAGCACTGACGTTGCCGTATTCACCGTAAAGGTTGAGCAGGTCATGATATAAATGAAGTATCCTGATTTCCATTTTTATCCTCCTTACTTTACTGTTTCAACCATGGAAAGGAACTTGTCCTTATCGGAGAAACAGGTTATTGTGTAAAGTCTTTCGTGCTTTGCGTTCTTTACGGTTTCGACTGCCTCGTTTAAGTTTTCGATTACACTGATGCGACTTTCGTCAATGTCCGTGTATGAAAATCTTACCGCAAGGTCGTTTGCATATTTTCCGCAAAGATAGATATGCTCCGTGTTTTCCTTTTTAAGTACACCGAAGTTTATGTCCCAAAGCCAGCTTGTTTCACTTGTGAAATACTTTCTGCTTACGGCATCGACTATGATTATTATACCGTGGTTTTCCTTTTGATCTGTGACATAGCGTATCGACTGATCATAGGAAACGGAATTTTCATGCTTTGAAGTAAGAAGTGTGCCGTAGCTGTTTCCGAGTTTGTAATTTACAACACGACCGTTTGTGAGAATGTAGTCGCTTATGCTTGCGGCAATAGTCTTTCGGTCAACACCTATTAAATCGCATACCGCAAAACATGAAAGCATATTGTAAGCGTTGTATATGCTCTTTAAAGCCAGCGTTATCTTGTTGTCACCGTTGACCGTGATAATACCCGTTTCAAGATCGGCATTCGTTATCGTGTAGGAAGTCGGGTTTCGCTTGAAGTCACATTGCGTACAGTGATAAGAACCTATGTGATTGTAGTGACAGAAGTCATATTCAAGTTTTGAATAGCAAACGGGACAGTAATTAAAGTCGTTATATACACCTGTGTTTTTGTCTGCGGAGAAACTTTGTTTGTCCATTCCGAACCACACTACGTTCTCGTGGTCTTTGCCGAAAAGTGAAACTATCGGATCGTCGCTGTTCAATATAAGACAGCTTTCGTCACCTATGCTCTCTTTTATCGCATTCCATACCCACTGCGGATGTCCGTTTCTCGTCAGCTGATCTCTGTAGAGATTTGTTATAACAAAGTGAGTCGGCTTGAAATATTTAAACGTGTATTTTGCATATCTTTCGTCCGATTCGATAAGCAGAATATCGCTTTTCATCTTGCCGGAAAACGTGCTGTTACAAAGTATCAGCGACGTTACACCTTCGATTTGGTTTGACCCCTCTTTGTTATACGCTACGTTTTTACCTGCGTTTTTGAGAACTTGGGATATCATCTCGACCGTTGACGTTTTTCCGTTACTTCCCGTGACGGCTATTATCGTTTCGGGGAGCTTAACGTGTTTTAAAACATCGGGATAAATTTTAAGTGCAAATTTTCCCGGCAAGCTGCTGCCTTTTCCGACAAGCTTTCCGATGAATCTCAATATCTTACAAACTAGGATCGCCAAAAACATTCTCATTTATTATTCCTCCCTTGGTATGCCTTTTATTAAAATCGGTTCGACCATCTAGGTCAGCTACAGCGGCGACATCGGCACCTGCTCGCAGCTTCGCCGCTCGCAGGTACACGCTGCCACCACTCCGCCCGCCCTGCGGGCGGGCGACCTCCTACTGATCCACCTCATATTCCAATATAAAAGTATATATCACACTTTGCTTAAAATCAATACCTTAGTGAGCCTCAAACCAAGTTTTTCCCTCACCGACATCGGCTGTAAGCTCGACCGACATCTTGCAGGCATTTCTCATTTCTTCCGACAAAATCTTTGCCGCCTTGTCCTTTTCGTCCTCGGTCGCCTCTACTATCAGCTCGTCATGTACCTGCATGATGAGTTTCGACTTCATGTTTTCATCTTTGAGCCGCCTGTACACCCTGACCATTGCTATCTTTATGATGTCAGCAGCTGTACCCTGAATCGGCATATTTCTTGCAACTCTTTCTCCGAACGCTTGTAACATCTTGTTCGATGCGGTGAGTTCCGGAAGATATCTTCTTCTTGCAAACAGTGTACTTACAAAACCGTCCTCTCTCGCTTTTGCGACAACGTTTTTCATATACTCATCTACACCGCTGAAATTGTTTAGATAGCCCTTGATATAAGCGTCTGCCTCTTTTCTTGTGACACCTATGTCTTTAGCCAAGGAAAACGCACCTATGCCGTAGACGATTCCGAAGTTTACAGCTTTTGCTCGTGTTCTCATCAAAGGCGTCACCATCTGCGGCGGCATATTGAATACCTGAGATGCCGTTATCGTGTGTATGTCCTCACCCGAATTGAAAGCATCTATCATGTTCTTGTCGTCTGCAAAGTGAGCTAAAACTCTCAGCTCTATCTGAGAATAGTCGGCATCTAACAGTACACTGCCGCTTTTTGCGATAAAGAACTTGCGAAGTTCACGTCCAAGCTCCGACCTTACGGGGATATTTTGTAAATTCGGGTCTTGCGATGAAATCCTGCCGGTTCTCGTTTCGGTCTGATTTAAAGTCGAACGTATTCTGCCGTCCTCACCGATAACTTTTAAAAGTCCGTCACAGTAAGTGCTTTTGAGTTTAGCCAGCATTCTGTATTCGAGAACATCTGCTACAACGGGATAATCTTCCGCAAGTTCTTCAAGCACATCGGCACTTGTCGAATATCCGCTTTTCGTCTTTTTCTTACACGGTATACCAAGCGTTTCAAATAAAGCCGCACCTAGCTGCTTGGGGGAGTTGAGATTAAATTCAAAACCCGTCTGACTGAATATCCTGTCAACAGTGCTTTCTATCTTTATATCAAGCTCTTTTGAAAACTCTCTTATTCCGTCACCGTCAACCAAGAATCCCTCGTTTTCCATTGAGGCTAAAACCTCGGACAACGGCAATTCTATGTCGTACATCAGTTCGTGTTGACCGTTTTCTTCTATCAAGGTTGAAAGCGTGTCGCAAAGTCTTGTTAATCTTTCGCATTCGCTTGCTTTTTCTTCAAGCTTTTCAGAGCAGTCAATTTCGTTTTTTTGCACCGAATACTCTTGAGAAAGCCTGTCTATACCATAGTCGTTAGCTGACGGATTGAGAATATACCCTGCAAGAGCTGTATCAAATGATACGTTTTTGAGACTGATTTCGTGTTTAAAACAGTATTTGTAAACAGACTTTACATCACAGGTGAATTTTTCTGTATCGGACGAAAAGAACTGATTTGTAAAGCTTTGAAAATCAAGACAGTCACTTGCAACGTATTTAAGCGTCTTGCCCATGTTGAAAATGAATCCGTTTAGATTTTCATTTTCAAACAGACAGATAAAGTAGGCTTTTTTCATGTTGTGAAGTTCGCCTAAAAGTTTCATTAAATCACGTTCTTCTTTGAGCGTGATTTTTTCTTTCTTTTCCTGTGTGGATTCTTTGACCGATGATTTTTCGGCTGAAAGTCCGAGTTTTTCTATCATGCCGAACATTTCAAGTCCCACAAGCGTATTTATCGAGTTGAACATATCCGGTTCTTTGATCTTGTAATTTTCAAAGTCACAGTCTATCGGAGCGTCAAGGCATATAGTACCGAGAGTTTTGCTGAGATAAGCGTTGTCCTTATCTGCCGCAAGCTTGTCGTGTACCCCTTTTTTTATGTCGATTTCATCAAGATGTTCGTATATATAGTCGATACTTCCGAATCTCTGTATAAGATCGCCTGCCGTTTTCTGACCTACGCCTGCGACGCCGGGGATATTATCGGAGCTGTCACCCATGAGAGCCTTTATTTCTATCATCTGCTTAGGCTCAACACCGTAGTCCTCCATGAGCTTTGCCTTGTCGTAGCGGACGGTTATCGCTTTGCCCATCTTTGTCGATGCCAAAAGCACAGTTGTGTTGTCGCTGACAAGCTGTAAGCTGTCCCTGTCACCTGTTGCGATAAAGCACTTGTCACTTCCCGTGACATGAGATGACAGTGTACCCAAAATATCATCAGCCTCGTAGCCTGCCTTTTCGACTATCGTATATCCGAGATAGCCGAGAAGTTCTTTTAAAATCGGCATCTGGCTTGCGAGTTCGGGCGGCATACCGTGTCTGCCTGCTTTGTAGCCGTCATACATTTTATGTCTGAAAGTCGGCTCTTTCAAATCGAAAGCTATCGCAGCCGTGTCAGGTGAGCATTCCTCACGAAGTTTTATCAGTATGCTCAAAAAACCGTATATTCCGTTTGTGAATCTTCCGTCCTTAGTTGTCAGAAGTTTGATTCCGTAGAAAGCTCTGTTGACAATGCTGTTGCCGTCAACTACCAAAAGTCGCATATTATTCACCTCATTATTTATGTACACAGCCGTTGCTGTACGGCTAAAAATCCAAACTATAGTATACCATACTTTTCCGCCTTTTGGAGTAAAATATATAAATTTTTGTATTTTTTGCTTTTTATGTGACAAATTTGAAGTTGCTGCTATATTATATCTCTGTTTCGGATCAATGCGATGAATTTTAGCTTGCTGATGATTTTGGTCTGTATCAACGGCGCCATCGGCACCTGCAAGCAGCTACGCTGCTTGCAGGTACACGCTGTCACCGTTCCGCCCGCCCTGCGGGCGGGCGGCTTCACCCCAACCGGATACACCTAAAGATAATTTGCATACAGTGAAAGTATTTACAAATTCAAGCTTTTAGTGTATACTAATAGCATAATGGGGTACATATATCCGAAGTACCCGACAGTTCTGAATTGCGAGGTTTTGTTATGAATGAACAGGATATAAAAAAGATATTGCCCGAATGGACATTGAGTTATATTCTCAGCGAAAAAAGAGGAGAAAAATTGTATCAAGCCGAAAGGACATCAGGCGATGTGACCAAGTTTTCGGCAATAAGAGTGATAAATATTCCGTCAGATAAAAAGGAGTTTGAAAAGCTCAAAGAAGAATATCCCAATGAGGACGAATTTAAAAAGAAAATAGAAAGCATGATGAAACGCAAAAAGGAGGAACTCCAGTTTCTCAGAGGTTTCTGTTCTAAACCGGGAATCGTCAGCATGAGAGAAATTTATGATATTTCCGACAGTGACGAAACAAACTTCATGCTTATTGCAAGATATGACTATATCGAAACACTCGACAGTTATGTCAAATCAAACGGCTTGACAGTCGGCGCTGCCTTGAGAATGGGCATGGATATATGTAAAGGCTTGGAAAACGTTCGCAAGCTGAATCTTGTCCACGGTAACGTAAGACCCGAAAATATCTATGTCAACGACAACGGACGTTTCAAACTCGGTGGATTTGATATCGACCTTATCGAAAACAAAAAGAGCTTGAAAGACGGTTCAATCGCAGACCGCAGATATTCCGCACCCGAAGTATGTAAGGGAGAAAGAAAAGTATTCGCGTCTGACGTTTATTCTCTCGGTATGGTTCTTTACGGACTTTTAAACGCAGGAAAGCTCCCGTTTGAGGACGAATATCCGCAGGATAAGGCACTTGAAATGCGTCTTTCCGGAAAAGCTATCCCAAGACCTGCATATAACGCAGGAAAGCTTACCGATATCGTTATGAAAGCCTGTTCCTTTGACACAAAGGACAGATATGTTACACCTTACTATATGAGAAAGGCATTGGAAGAGGCTTTCGTTGAACTTCAGCAGGCGGTTATAGAAAATAAGGCTGATCTTATAACTCAAAACTCATCACCCATGATGACGTTTTCAGACAATCAAAAGCCCGAAAAACCGGAAGAAATATTCGACGAGAAAACGTTTGACGAGATGGCGGAAAAGAAACGTCGTGAGAAGAAAGCCGGAAGAAAGGGAACGTTCATGGCTCTCGGAGCAATGATGGCGGTGCTTTTGCTTTGCGTTGCAACGTATTTCGCTTTGGGCAGAAGTATCAACGATTACGGAATACATTTTGAGCAAGGTTATGACTACACATACACAGGTGAGGCTAAAACACCTAAGGTTGAACTTAAAACTCTCGAAGAGGGCAAGCAGTACAGTGTATCGTATTCAAACAACAAAAGCATAGGAAAAGCTAAGGTCACTGTAACAGGCTTGGGAAGATTCAGCGGAACAAAGACCGCAACATTTGAGATACTTCCCGATAAGTGTGAAAGCTTTACAGCATCGGAAGTTACGGATACAACAGTCAAACTTAATTGGACTAAAGCACAACACGCTCACAGATATTATATCTATGTCTACAATGAGCAAACGGGCGAGTGGGACAGAATAAAATCCGTTGACCAGCCGAAGGAAAGCTATACGGTCAAGGAACTTAAACCCGATACGCAATACAGTTTCAGAATAAGAACGGTGTTTGAAACAAACAGCGGTGATATTTACAAAAGTAAGAGTGTTGAACTGACGGTTAAGACCGCAAAGGCGGAGGATTTGAAATGAAAAAGCTTGACGGAACATTCCCTCTCTGGGGACCTTATTCAAAGAAATACATGGGAATTTCCCGAATAGTCGATGAAGATATGAAAAGCGGTGTGAGATTTGATTGCACCGCTTCTCCTGCTGTTTTCGGCTCGGGAGCGAGAGTGCCTAATACGACAGTTCCGTGCGGTTGCCGTGCGTGGCATTGTAACGATGATTATTCCTATTATTCATACAGATTCGACCTTGAAAACAAGGACGATGTTTATTCCGAAGTGTCGTATGTTAAACTTTCGGACGAATCGACGTTGATAAGAGCGGAAATATTCAACAATACAGAACTTATCCAAAACTGCCTTGTAAACTATTTCCTTTCAACGGAGTACAGAAGTGACAGCTATTGCGAGGCTGTCTTTCCCGAAAAACACATACTCATAAAAGCCGATAAATACGCTAAATACGAATACAGCATAAAACGTCCGTGGGACGAGCAGAACGCAGATGCGATGAAAAAAGGCGTCTTTACAGACGACAGATTTTATCTCGGTTGCGGACTCGGTGACAGAGCCTCGAAGTGGCATCTTCCTCACAGATATTTAGCTCCGTTCGGCGGTGAAAAAGGCGATACGGTAAGTTATAATGTCGAATGCGGCACGACATATTCAAATCCCGTGCTTTCCGTAAGATACAGAACAAGCGGCATAAAGTACGAGCAGGGTAAGATGGTCGGTGTAAACTATGTAAACGGAAGCGAAGATGCGGTGTTCGTCTTAAACGGTGACAAGCGTCTTGTGTTCGAGGCAACGGACGAGCTTAAGATAAAGACTTTCGAGCTTGACAGCGTACCCGAAAAGCTTGAACTTGTTTCAAAGGGCAAGGGTGCGTTGGAAATAGACTTCCTTGTCATAACGGAAAGTGAAGATGCAAATAAAGTCGATGCCTATGAAAAAATGCACGAGGTAAAACCCGAAATAACAGTCACCGACTGCGGTGAAGGTTCACTTTCAAAGCTTCATTACACCGAATACGAGGGCGAATATTTCTTCAGGACTTTCGATGAAAACACACGTTTTCGTGCCGTAAACACAGGCTGTCTTGAGGACTGCTTAAGCTCCAGAATTTCAAACAGTGACGAAAGCTTTGACGACTTGACCGAAAGCTTTACTTCCTCGTTTAAAGATAAGCACAGTGACCGTGGCTTTTTCCACAATGTTTTGGTACACACGGTATTCATCGAACCGCACACTTCGGCAGTAAAATATGCGGTCATATCAAAAGGTGAAACCGAGTACCTGACCCAAAATGAGTATGAGCAGATATATCTCGATGCCGTTAAGGAGTACGAAAGCTTTAACTTTAATAAAGACGGCAAGAAGTATGAGTTTAGCAACGAGCTTTTAAAGGCGGCTGCCTTAACGAACGTTGTTTACCCCATATATAAGCACGGAAGATATATTATACACCATACTCCCGGAAAGCGTTGGGATTGCCTTTACACTTGGGATTCGGGATTCATCGGACTTGCGTTTTTGAAATACGCACCCGAATTTGCAGAGTATATACTCGACACATATTTGAGCGACGAAAGTAATCCCGATTACGCATTCGTTCATCACGGTTCACCCGTTCCCGTACAGTTTTACATTTTCAATGAGATGCTCAATTCAGACGGCAAAAAAGAGCATACAGTGAAATATTACAGCAGGCTCAAGCTCTATTATGACTTCTTCTTAGGCAAGATAAGAGGCTCAACTACAGCCAAGTTTAAGAGCGGACTTCTCACGACCTATGACTATTTCTATTCATCTTCCGGCATGGACGACTATCCGGCACAGGTTGCCATGATGCATGACGAACTCAGAGATACTGCCGCACCTGTCATAACCTCGGCTCAGGCGATAAGAATAGCAAAGATCATGCTCAAAGCAGCGAACATCATCGGCAAAAACGATGATGCCGCCGTGTACATGAGAGATATAGAAAAACTGACAAATGCACTGAACTTATACTCATGGGACGAAAACAGCGGTTATTACAGCTATGTTCTTCATGATGACAGCTACAGACCTATCGGAAAATATCTCACCGATGACGGAGAAAACCGCAACAAGGGTCTTGACGGAGTATATCCGATAGTTGCAGGTGTTTGTGACGAAAATCAAAAAGCAAAGATACTCGGTCACTTAAAGAGCGAAAAGGAAATGCTCAGTCGCTACGGAATAAGTGCGGTTGACGTTTCGGCATCGTATTTCAAAGTGAACGGCTATTGGAACGGCAACATATGGTTTGCTCATCAGTGGTTCTTGTTTAAAGCCATGCTCGATATAGGTGAAAGTGACTTTGCGTATGAGATAGCGAAAAGAGCGCTTGATGTGTGGAAGCGTGAAAGCGAATACGCTTATTATACGTTTGAAATGGTAAACGTCGTGACCGGTAGGGGAGGCTGGTTCCATAATTTCGGAGCGTTATCACTTCCCGTAAATATGTGGGCGACTTCATACTACAAGTCGGGAACGGTGACGGTCGGATTTGATACTGTGATTGAAAACAGTGAATTTTCATCTGATAATACACAGCTTGCGTTGACACTTTCAAAACAAAAGGAAAATCAAAGCACAGTCATAGTCGTCATGAACGATAATCACACCTACACTGTAAGCGGAGATGGGATAGACTCCTACAAGCAAAGATTCGACGGTGAAATCGAAATTACACTGTCGAAAGACTGTGAAAAAGCTCAGTTACTTATACAAAAGAACTAAATTTTTAGAAATTTTTAAAAAACTTATATACATATTGACTAATCTGTTGTTGATGGTAAAATATAGCTGAAAATAATGAATTGCGGAGGACATTAACATGGTAATTGAATTAGATTCTGTTGTAGCTGCAATCAAGAGTTTCCTTGATTCACTTGTAGACACAGTTAAGAACATATTAGCTATGTTCGGTGTTAAAAATGACGACTGATATTAAAACTTTTTTGCATAATAAAAACCTCTCGAGGCTGCCGACGAAAACGGTAGCCTCAAATTCTGTTTAGAGATGCACTCGAAATTACAAGGCAAAACATGATTTATACTTGTCGGGTGTTGCAATTTCAAGCAATTTAAAGTATAATCATTACGTATGACATGAAGTAAGATAAGGAGGAAAATAAATGTCAGCATTCAAGAAAAAGATAACTAAAGTAATAAGAGAAGTCAGCGACTTTGTAAGCTCTTCGGGCGGTTCACTCAGTCAGGAGATGAACACAGCCGAGGGAAACGAGTATTATAACGACAATATAGCTCCTCTCATCCGTCAAAGCGGTGCAGAGGGTTGCGTATTGCTTAAAAATAAGGGTACACTGCCGCTTAAGTCAAGCGATGTGGTTTCTGTTTTCGGAAGATGTCAAGTCAACTGGTTCTGTGTCGGTTACGGCTCGGGCGGTGACGTTCATGCACCATACAAGGTAAATCTTCTTGACGCACTGAAGAATGCAGATGTCAATATCAACGAAAAGCTTGCCGAGTACTATGAAAAATGGTGTGCAGTACCCGAAAACATTCCCGATGAAGGCTTTTGGGGTCACTGGCCGATGTGCTATGAAGAAATGCCGCTTAGTCCCTCAATGGTTTCATATGCGGCACTTGAAAGCAACAAGGCGATATTCGTCATAGGCAGAGCGGCAGGCGAGGACAGAGAGAATAAGCTTGCAAAGGGCAGTTACTACTTGACCGATACAGAGGAAAGAAACCTCCGTCTTGTATGCGAACGCTTTAAAGAAGTTATTATCATAATGGACTGCGGCAACTTGATAGATATGTCGTGGACCGAAAAATACGACAGCATAACCGCAATATTGTACGCTTGGCAGTGCGGTCAGGAGAGCGGAAACAGTGTAGCCGACGTGCTTACGGGAAAAGTCAATCCCTGCGGTAAACTCAGCGACACTATCGCAAGACATTACGACGACTATCCCAGTGCGGCTGACTTCGGAAAGATAAAATACAACAATTATTCGGAAGACATATATGTCGGTTACAGATACTTTGAATCCTTTGCCAAGGAGGACGTACTTTATCCGTTCGGTTTCGGCTTGTCCTACACCGAGTTTACATTTAAGTCACACGATTTTAAGTACGCAGACGGTAAGATCTCATTTTCGGTCGATATCACCAATATAGGTGCTGTCAGCGGAAAGGAAGTAGCAGAAGTTTACGTTTCCGCTCCGCAGGGCAAACTCGGAAAAGCGGCAAGAAGTCTTGTAGCTTTTGAGAAAACGAAGTTGCTTGAACCGTGTGAAACACAAACGTTAAGCTTTGAAATAGACGAATATGCGATATCGTCATATGACGATGAGGGCAAGACAGGTTGTAAATCAAGCTATGTTCTCGAAAGCGGAAAATACTTATTCTACGTCGGTGCATCGGTCAGAACCGATAAACTTGCAGGAAGTTTTGACCTTGAGTGTACGAAACAGTTAGTGCAGCTTGAAGAAATCTGCTCGGTTGCAGAGCCGTTCAAGAGGCTGGTTGCATTCCAAAACGGAAAGCGACTTCTCCCTGCTTACGAGATGCTCAAAAAAGGCGAGAGAAGTATGCGTGACAGAATACTTGACAATATGCCGCAGCAGGTGGGATATAAAGGAAACCTCGGGTACAAATTATCGGACGTTAAGGACGGAAAAGTCACACTTGACGAATTTATCTCCCAGCTTGACAGCGAGGAATTAGAGGCATTGACAAGAGGTCAGGGTGCTATGAACAGCAAATACGGTGTACCCGGCAATGCGGGAGCATTCGGAGGAATAATCGACAAGCTGACAGACTATGGCATACCGGCGATGATAACGACGGATGGACCTGCCGGAATAAGAATAAAGCGTCACGTTTCGCTCATTCCCTGCGGAACGGCACTTGCCTGTACGTGGAACAAAGAGCTTGTCAAAGAGCTTTTCGACAAGATAGCAAAGGAACTTGAATACCACAAGGTTGACGTTTTGCTTTCACCGGGTATGAACATACACAGAAACCCGCTTTGCGGAAGAAACTTTGAGTACTATTCGGAAGATCCCGTTTTAAGCGGTGAGATATCATCGTCTGCGGTTATGGGAATACAGTCGCTCGGAGCGTCTGCCTGCCCGAAACACTTCGCTTGCAACAATCAGGAAGTAAACCGTAACAGAAACGATTCGAGAATTTCCGAGAGAGCGCTCAGAGAGATATATCTCAAAGGTTTTGAGATCATGGTAAAGAAAGCAAAGCCGATGAACCTCATGATGAGCTACAACAAGATAAACGGTGTATGGAGTCACTACAACTATGACCTTGCAACTACCGTTTTAAGAAAAGAATGGAAATACGACGGAAACGTACTCACAGACTGGTGGATGAGAAAATCCGCATCACCTGAATTTCCGTCTGTAAGAGATAATGCATACAGAGTCAGATCACAGGTCGATGTTCTCATGCCGGGCAACATGAACAGAGTCGGCAACGAATATGTATCAGACGGTACACTTTTAGAAACATTAGGTTCATTCTGCGGTATAACAAGAGCAGAACTTGAAAGAAGTGCAAGAAACGTGCTGAAGTTTGTGCTTAAGAGAATGTGAGAGAAATAGTTAAATATATACGCACCAAAGCGGCTGCCCGACAGGGCAGCCGCTTTGGTGTTGAGGATAAAGGAACTTAATCAAAATCTTTGGTTTAACTGAGGTGGATTTTTTAGCACAGATTAAGCCACATTTAAACTTATTGAAACAAACAAAAAATCGAGTACCCATAGGAAATCCTGTGAATACTCGATTTTTGGTGCCGGTGACCGGACTTGAACCGGTACGATATTGCTATCGAGGGATTTTAAGTCCCTTGCGTCTGCCTATTCCGCCACACCGGCATACAACGTTAGGTATTATACACTCTAAAACTTAAAATGTCAAGATTTTTTCATCGAAAGGTGGATTAAATTAACTTTAATTTTACGTTTTTTATTCTAAACTCGTCAGCTTATGCCGAGTTTTAACGTTAATTTCAATTTCTTGACTTTTTGCATAGTGTATCATATAATATAAACAGAAGTAAAACATATATAGCTATTAGCGTAACTACAGTATAAACAGATGTACCCTGTGTACGATAAAATAGGAGAAAATGAACTCGGAGGTAAGTATGAATTTTAAAGACATTATAGCTAAAAAGAGAGATTCTCTGGAACTTAGCCGTGAAGAAATCGAATATTTCGCTCAATGTGCGGCAAACGAAAGCGTACCCGATTATCAAATATCGGCACTTTTAATGGCAATATATCTCAACGGCTTGAACGACCGTGAAACCCTTGACCTTACAAACGCAATGGCTCATTCGGGCGATGTTGCGGATTTGTCGGGAATCGACGGAATAAAGGGCGATAAGCACTCAACGGGCGGTGTAGGTGACAAAACAACACTTATTGTCGCACCCGTAGTTTCAAGCTGCGGAGTAAAAATGGCAAAAATGAGCGGACGAGGCTTAGGTCATACGGGCGGAACTGTTGATAAGCTTGAATCTATTCCCGGCTTTAATTCTTCGCTGTCGTCCGAAAACTTTATTTCAGCAGTCAATAAGTGCGGACTTTGCGTTACAGGTCAGTCGGGAAACCTTTGCCCGGCGGATAAAAAGCTTTACTCTTTGAGAGATGTTACGGAAACTGTCGGAAATGTTTCTCTTATCGCCTCCAGTATCATGAGCAAAAAACTTGCCGGTGGTGCAGACTGCATCGTACTTGACGTAAAGTGCGGCAGCGGTGCGTTTATGCATGACGTCGATTCAGCCGAAAAACTCGCCAAAAAGATGGTCGATATCGGCAACGGAGCAGGAAGAAAAACGGCGGCACTCATCACTGATATGGACGTTCCGCTCGGAAAAAATATAGGAAATGCACTTGAAATAATCGAAGCTGTGGAGGTTCTCAACGGAAAAGGACCGAAAGATTTAAAATATGTCGCATTGCAGCTTGCGGCAAAACTCTTACAGCTTGCGGGAAAAGGCACACACGATGAATGTTTGGCTCTTGCCGAATCCAAAATAAATGACGGTTCCGCACTTAAAAAACTTGCCGAGATGGTAGAGATACAAGGCGGTGACAAGCGTTACATTTTCGACACCTCACTGTTTGAAAAATCAAAGTTTTCTCTTGATGTACACGCAGCCGAGAGCGGATATATAACTGCGATGGAAACGGAAGAAATCGGTTCTGTGTGCGTTATACTCGGTGCAGGCAGACAGACGAAAGACGATGTTATTGACCATTCGGCAGGAATCATTCTTGAAAAAAAGACGGGAATGCAAGTTCAAAAAGGCGATGTGATTGCTACGCTTTATGCCTCAGATGAAACACTTTTACAGCCTGCTGCGGATAAATTCTTGAGTGCTGTCACTATAGGAAACAATAAATGTGAGGAAAGACCGACGGTGCTTAAGATAGTTGAATAATAACGCATAACGGTTGATTTATGTCCCATAATAATGTAATACAGAAAAGCACTTGCAACGCAGGTGCTTTTTTCTATCTGTATCAATCAAAAGAAATCATTTTATAGCAAAGTCCGTTTTTTGGTACAGACCTTGATGTAGAATATATAACAGTCAGAGATGAATTGTCAAACAACTGTAATAAATGTTCGAATCGTAGCATAAATATTACAAAATAGGAAATTTGCCGCTAAATCGAACAAATTTTCGAAAAAACTCGAAAAATATCGAACATTTGTATTGACAAACTCAAAAAACCTGCTATAATATTAAATGTAAGGAACAAATGTTCTAATCAAGGAGGTAATCACTATGTCATTAGGTTTATTTATAGTTTTCGTTGCGGTTTTTGCTCCGCTTATAGTTTGGGCAATCAAAAATGAGGACAGACTCATTGTACTTGAGGACAAAATTATCCAAGATATAAAAGACAGCCGCACACAGGCAAAAAGAGAGAAGAATATCTATATAGTCGAACGTAAGACCGACCGCCAAGTCAGACAAAGAATTGACGCACCCTGCGAAAAGGGAAATTTTGTCGCATAAATATTTCAGTCTTATACGATTTATACTGATTTTCGGTTTCACATACTATCTTCATAACTTTGCACACTACTTAGAACCTGCCGTTTTGCAACTTTTACTTTGTTGCACAGCGGCAGGTTTGTGCTAAAGGCAGGCTCGCTGCCCCTCGGTCAATTTGCCTGACGGCAAATTGACCGCCCACCTTTCGGTGAACGGTCGCAACTCGTTGCGACCAAGGCTTAGCGAGCCTGTTCTTACAGTCAGATACAAAACTCGAACTATGCCTAAAATAAATACCGACATAGAATATCTGCCTTGACAAATCTCCCTTTTGTGTTATCATATATGCGTAAACTAAAGAAAAGAGCATTGTCATGAACATTACGGTTGAAAAAATGAATAAGTCGCACATCTCCGAAATAGCCGAGATCGAGCGTGAATGTTTTTCGACTCCATGGAGCGAAAATTCGCTTTTTGAAGAACTCGAAAATCCCAATGCTCACTTTTACTGTGCCGTATCAGACGGAAAAGTGATAGGCTATGGCGGAATGCACAGCGTTGTGGGCGAAAATTATATCGACAATATAGCTGTTACTTGTTCGTACCGCAAAATGGGTGTGGCAACGAAAATTCTTCAAAAGCTCGTAGAAACTGCCGAGTACGAAAACGGTGAGTTTATTTCACTCGAAGTCAGAGAAAGCAATGATGCGGCAATAAAACTCTATGAAAAAAACGGATTTTGCAAAGTCGGAGTTCGTCGAAATTTCTATCAAAAGCCGAGTGAGAACGCAATTATAATGACCAAGGAGATCGAAAAATGAAAATTTTAGGTATAGAGTCATCATGTGACGAAACAGCAGCGGCAGTTGTGGAGGACGGAAGAAAAGTCCTTTCAAACGCAGTCGCAACGCAAATTGAAGAACATAAGCTGTACGGCGGAGTTGTGCCTGAAATAGCGTCACGCAGACACGCAGAGGCGATTTGCGGTGTAGTCGATAAAGCGTTAAGCGATGCCGACTGTACGATAGATGATATTGATGCCATAGCCGTCACCTACGCACCCGGACTTATCGGTGCTTTACTTGTCGGTGTGAACTATGCGAAAGGACTGTCGTTTGCAACGGGAAAGCCGCTTATTCCGGTTCATCATCTTCGCTCACATATTGCCTCGAATTACATAACTCATCCCGAACTTAAGCCGCCTTTTTTCTGCTTAGTTGTCAGTGGTGGGCATACTCACATGATAGAGGTCAAGGATTATACGGACTTCAGGGTTATCGGACGAACCAGAGATGATGCCGCAGGTGAGGCACTTGACAAGGCAGCAAGAGCAATGGGCTTGCCTTATCCCGGCGGACTTAATCTTGACAAACTTGCAAAAGACGGTGACAGCACAAAGTACAAATTCCCAAGTCCGAAAGTTGACGGCTGTCCTTATGATTTCAGCTTTTCGGGACTGAAAACCTCTGTGATAAACACGATACACAACGCAAAGCAGAAAGGCGAGGAGATAGATACAGAAAACCTCGGTGCATCTTTTATGTCGGCTGTGGTTGACTGTCTTGTAAAGAATGTCGAAAAAGCCTGTGACACTTTCGAGTACGATAAAATCGTTATCGCAGGGGGAGTTTCCGCAAATTCCGTACTTCGCAAAAGAATGAAAGAATCATGCGACAGACATAATAGACAGCTGTTTGTACCCGAGCTTAAATATTGCGGTGACAATGCCGCCATGGTCGGCTCACAGGGATATTACGAATTTCTCAGCGGCAACGTAGCCGAGCTTGACTTAAATGCAACAGCAACCTTGCCCATTGATTATAATTGTGAGGTGTAAAACAGAGGTCATACCCCGATCGAAATAAGCAAAATTGCAAATGCTGCGGGGCAATATGAACCCAGACTTACACTCTCACCTAATCTGATCAAAAATATTACCGACGGAACAGTTGACATTAGAGATATCCGTCATGCGATATTGACAATGAACGTGCCGGACGAGAAAATGCGTGTTGACCTTTTGATGGAACTTGCAAAATTGGAAAAAGAGTTAAAGCCGAAGAAAGTCGGAAGAAACGATCCGTGTCCATGTGGCAGCGGAAAGAAGTACAAAAAGTGCTGTGGTAAAAACGATGCAGAGAACAGCTAAAACGATAATCTGCCAAAAGGCTTGATTACACCTTAGAAAGAGCAAAGGAGCTTGGCATAAAAGCGGTTTGTCTTGAAGGAAATATAGACTTCTACGGAAAAAGCGGCTTTGACTACGCAAGTAAATTCAACATTCGTTATCATGGAATCAGTGAAGATGAAGATGCGTCATACTTTCTTTGCAAAGAGCTTGAGAGCGGATATCTTGACGGTGTTATCGGTGAGTATACTCCGCCCGAGTGCTATTTTGCAGATGAAGAAAAAGCGGAAGAGTTTGATAAGGATTTTCCGCCTAAGAAAAAGCTGAAACTTAAAGAACAGATTTTCGGATAAACGAAAAGGGCGGTGCAAATCATTCCGATTTGCACCGCCTTACTGTTATAGTTATTCGTCTTTCCGATTTTTGAAATTCAATGCCGCAACGATGCAGCCTACCGCACCTACGCACAGCAAGATCGCATAGCGCCACCTATGTAAAAAGCAGAAGATACAGCCTGCAAGTAACATAAGTACACAGGCAGCAAATAATAATCTTACAGATACATTGTTGTCCATTTTGTTACCTCACAACTCCAAACGCATATACACAAGCTCTTGATAATTGCCCGTGCGTGAGAGGAAACCTTTCGGATTGCGTCCGTATTCCGAAAAGCCTAACTTGCGATACATCTCTATCGCACTCTCATTTTCCGCTACCACATCAAGCTCAAGCTGTGTATATCCCGCCTGTTTTGCACAGTCAATGCACGCCTCGGTCAAGGCTTTTCCGAGTCCCAAATTCCAATAATCTTTTGCGACAGCTACACCAAATTCTGCACGGTGTTTGACTTTATACTTTGAGCCTATCGCATCAATGCCTGCCATACCGACAATTT
>CAYWDD010000003.1:0-22904 GCA_964456935.1 uncultured Faecalibacterium sp.
ACCGCCGAAGGCGGTGAGCGGAGCGTACGGCGGCAGCTTGTGTACCCTCCGAGCCGTAGGCGAGGAGGGTGTCAAGCTGCCGCCCCGCTGCTGTGATTTACGGTAAAGAAAGGTCAAAAGGCTGTAGAAAGTTAAAATTCAACCGATTAAGCAGAATGTTTTTGTTGTGCGGAATCTGAAAGTAAGAATCAGCGGAGCGTACGGCATTGGGGCGTGTACTCCCCGAGCCGAAGGCGAGTGGGAGTGCCGAAACAATGCCGCCACTGATTGATGTGCGGTGAACAGAAAGCCAAAAGGCTGTGCAAACTGAAAGTTAGATGGTTAAGCACGGTCTTTCTACTATGAACAAACCTAAAGCTCACATAACTTAGCACTTATCACTTAGCACTTAGAACTCTCTAATCTCTCTCTCTTTTATCATTCGGAAATCTTGACAATAAGATATATATATGCTATACTAATTTGCGAATGAATCGCAAATCGGAGGCGCAACGTGGCAAAGTATTCAACTAAACAAAGGAAATTGCTTTTGGATTATCTTGCCGAACATTCAGATGAGCAGTTCACGGCAAAGCAAATCGCTGCCGAGCTGGGACACGATAAAATAAGCTTAAGTGCGGTGTATCGTAACCTCTCTGAGTTGGAAAAAGATGATCTGGTTAAACGAAATGTCGGTGAAAATTCCCGTGAAGTGTATTATCGCTACGTTGCGGCAAAAAAATGTCGTGACAGACTGCACCTTTCGTGCAGAGTTTGCGGAAAACATATTCATATGGACGAAAAATCAGCGGAATATCTCGTGTCCGACATATTGAAAAATTCGGGATTTAAGATAGACAAGTCCGAAACCGTGCTTTACGGTGTGTGTGAGGCTTGCGACAACTAAGGCGGTGAAAGTGATGACGAAGAAAAAACAATGGTTAGCGTTGTTGACTGCGGTGGCGGTCTTGTTTGTCATGCTTTTTTCAACTGCGTATATAATCGGAAATTCAAATCATGATTGTTGCGGCAATAACTGTCCGATATGCTATCATATTGAGGCTTGCCGTGACTTGTTAAAGACACTCTCGCTTGCTGTCGGTGTCACGGTTACAGCGTCGGTTTTGGCTTATATGCTTTGCCGTGCGGTCGCTTTTTGCGTACACAAAGTGCCGTGCAGTACACCTGTTTCTCTGAAAGTGAAAATTTTGAGCTGATATAGAAAAAATAAACAAGGAGTCTAAGTCTGCAAAAGCAGGCTTTACGGTGTTGCCGTACTCCTTGTATTTTTATGTCTGAATTTAAAATTTCTCATTTTCGGAGGCTACTTATGAAAAAAATAATTTCGATTTTACTTTGCCTGTTGCTTATAACGGGCATCATGTCGGGCTGCAGTGGTTCGGCAAACACAAATTCGACTTCGGATAAGCTTAGTATCGTGACGACAATTTTCCCCGAGTACGACTGGGTTCGTGAAATATTGGGCGAAAATGCCGCTAACACAGACTTAACTCTCCTTTTGGATAACGGAGTTGACCTGCACAGCTATCAACCCACAGCGGACGATTTGATAAAGATTTCGACCTGTGATTTGTTCGTATATGTCGGTGGCGAATCGGACGAATGGGTAGATGATGCTTTGAAAAACGCAGTCAATACCGACATGAAAATAATCAACCTTTTAGATGTACTCGGAAGTGCCGTTAAAACCGAAGAGGCAGTTGAAGGCATGGAAAAAGAAGATGAGCATGACGAACACGACGATGAACCCGAAAGTGACGAACACGTCTGGTTGTCACTGAAAAATGCCGAAACCGTTTGCAATAAAATATGTGAAGAATTGCAGGCTATCGACCCCGATAACAAAGACGTGTATTCGGCAAACACTTCCTCGTACATTGAAAAGCTTTCACAGTTAGACGATAAGTATAAATCGGCAGTTGATAACGCAGAGCATAATACCGTCCTTTTCGGTGACAGATTCCCGTTCAGATATCTGACAGATGACTACGGCTTGGAATATTATGCGGCATTCGTAGGTTGCTCTGCCGAAAGTGAGGCAAGCTTTGAAACGATATCCTTCCTTGCGTCCAAGGTTGACGAACTCGGACTTCCCTGCGTTTTAACGCTTGAGGGTACAAACTTGAAAATAGCCGAAACAGTCGTTCAAAGCACGAATTTAAAGAATCAGAAAATATTGGCTATGGATTCAATGCAGTCAACAACGTCGGAGGACGTCGAAAACGGTGTGACTTATATTTCGGTCATGGAGAAAAACCTTTCCGTACTGACCGAGGCTTTAGCTTAAGGAGGTGAGATCGTGGCTCAACTGACTTGCAAAAACTTAACCGTAGGCTATGAATCAAAGCCCGTTTTAAAAGACGTAAATTTTGAAGTAAACGCAGGTGACTACCTGTGTATAGTCGGAGAAAACGGTTCTGGCAAAAGCACGCTTATGAAAACCCTGCTAGGCTTACAGTCGCCCATAAGCGGTGAAATACTGACAGGTGACGGACTTAAGAAAAACGAGATAGGCTATCTGCCTCAACAGACGGCTGTGCAGAAAGACTTTCCCGCCTCTGTCAAAGAGATAGTGGTATCCGGCTGTCAAGGTCGTTGCGGTAACAGACCGTTTTACTCAAAGGAAGAAAAGCAGCTTGCAAAAGATGCAATGGAAAAAATGCAGATAGAATCTTTGGCAAAACGCTGTTACAGAGAGCTGTCCGGCGGACAGCAGCAGAGAGTTTTACTTGCCCGTGCTTTGTGTGCGACAAGGAAGATGCTCCTTTTGGACGAACCCGTATCGGGACTTGATCCCAAAGTCACAGCCGAAATGTACAGATTGATAAGTGAACTTAACAAAAAAGACGGTATAACCGTCCTGATGATTTCTCATGACATTTCAGCTGCCGTAAAATATGCAGACCACATTCTCCACATCGGAAGCAGTGTTTTCTTCGGCACTAAGGACGAATATCTTAAAAGCTCGCAAGGACGTCTGTTCTCATCAGAGGAAGGCGGTGACGAATAATGGGTGCTTTACTTGATAAACTTGCCTATTATTGGGCGTATCCGTTCGTAAGATATGCTTTGATAGTCGGTGTGCTTATCGCACTTTGCTCTTCTCTGCTGGGCGTTACGCTCGTTTTAAAGCGTTTCTCGTTCATCGGTGACGGTCTTTCGCACGTTGCATTCGGTGCTATGGCTATTGCAGCAGTGCTTAATCTGACAAACGAAATGCCGCTTGTAATGGTAATAACTATCGTCAGTGCCGTTCTTCTTTTAAGAACAGGGCAGAACACAAAGATAAAAGGCGATGCGGCTGTAGCGATGATATCGGTCGGTTCGCTTGCAATAGGCTATCTTTTGATGAACATTTTCGCAAACTCGTCCAATTTGTCGGGTGATGTTTGCAGTACGCTGTTCGGTTCAACATCGATACTGACTCTTACACAGACGGAAGTATGGCTTTGTATCGGAATGTCGGTTATAGTCGTTGCGGTATTCGTGTTGTTCTATAATAAGATATTTGCCGTAACGTTCGACGAAAATTTCGCAAGAGCGACAGGAACGGCGGCAAGCGTTTACAACTTACTTATCGCTATTATAGTTGCGGTGATCATCGTGCTTGCGATGAATCTTGTCGGTTCGCTTTTGATTTCCGCCCTTGTCATATTCCCGGCTCTTTCAGCCATGAGAATGTTCAAGAGTTTCAAGAGCGTAACGATTTGTGCCGCTGTTTTATCGGTAGTTTGTTCATTTATCGGTATCTTGGCATCTGTTCTTGCCGGAACACCGGTAGGCTCAACTATCGTAGCCACGCAGATAGCTGCGTTTTTCGTATCATGGATCATAGGAAGTATTATCGGAGGTGCTAAAAGATGAAAAAAATATTATGCTTAATTCTCGCTTTAACAGTAGTTTTTACTTTGACAGCTTGCGGCAATGCGCAGGATAACCAAAACAACGAGTCGGGCGACACAACTTCTTCAAACACGGGTGATGTTGCGAATATGTCAAACACGGACGGTATCGACGTTGACTTGACTTCACTCAGCAGTACGGTGGTTTATGCCGAAGTTTACAACATGATGACCACACCGTCTGACTACCTCGGAAAGAAAGTCAAGATGTCGGGTCAGTTCTCCGTTTACCAAGATGAACAGACAGGAAACATCTACTATGCTTGCATTATAGCCGATGCGACAGCTTGCTGTTCACAGGGACTCGAGTTTGAACTTATCGGTGATCACACATATCCCGACGACTATCCCGAGCTTGGCGACAATGTAACAGTCACGGGTACATTCGAAACATATGACGAAAACGGAACAATGTACTGTCGTTTAGCGGACGCTGTTATGGTGTGAACAGTAAGAACATAAAATTGAATATTGATATTTTCGGTACGCTTAGACCCTGCGTACAGCGGGCTTAATCAGGCGAAAACAGAAAATCAAAAGAGAAAAACTCCGATGTGCATTTAGAACACATCGGAGCTATTTTTTGTCCGTCAAACCGAGAATGTAGTCGGTCGAAGTATTATAAAGCTTTGCCAAAGAAATAAGCACGTCAGACGGGATATCCCGAAATCCACGCTCATATCGGTTATATTGCGGCTGCTTCATCGAAAGATATTCGGCAACCTGTGCTTGTGTTAAATCGTTGTCCTCACGCAAATCACGCAGGCGTTTATAATACCCCATATTACCACCTTGGAAAAAATTTATTTATCTCTATTGACATTCTATAATTCAAAGAGTATAATAATTTTTGGTTATAACCATATAGTTATAATTCAACCATTCTATTTTACAGGAGGAAAAAACTATGAGAGCAAAGACCAAGAAAATCGTCAGTGTTTTGTTAGCGGTCATACTCAGTTTCTCAATGGTGTACCCCGCATTTGCGGCAACGGCAACGAGTGTCGGCAAGTTCGAATTCACTATTGAAAGTGACAAAAAAGAGTATGTATCGGGCGATGAAATCAACCTGACAACGACCGTAAAGAACGGAACAGACAGCAAGAAATACTATTCCGTTGTTTACAGATCGACACCGTTCGCTAAGCTTAGCGACGCAGACAAAAACAGTATCAAGTACGGAGAACTTGATAGCGGTGAAGATGCAACTTACAACACAGTTGCAACAGCAAAGCACAGTGTTTTCACACAGGAGAATTTGCAGAGTGTATACGACATAATTTTCGGAAAAGTTATGTCAATCATCTTCAAACTCATCTCTTTTGTATCGGAAACATGGGAAGCCGTCAGCATAACGGTTGACGGAGTAAAGGCAGTGGTAGTAGTTGAAGTCAATTGGGACGACCAACCGCTTGATAGTGATGAGCCGGTGGATCCTGTAGATCCCGTTGATCCGGTAGTACCGGCAGAAATCAACCTCACAATTGACCAGACCAATTTCACAACCAACGAAAATACCGCTTTCATTTCGGGAACTTATGTTTGTAATGAACTTGACAACATCAATTATGAAGTTGCTCCGTTCTTCTATGAAACAGGTTCTTCCGTAAGCGGTGAAGTTATTATCGACGGTTCAAAGTGGGAAACAACAGTTAAATTAAAGCCCGGTGAAAACATTATTGACGTTTCGGTAGTTGATAGACACGGCAACGAAAAAACAAAGTCAATAACAGTTAAGTATGACATAGGCGAAAGCTATACCTATGACAGCGATGACATTTCGGTTGACGAAGATAAGAATGTCAGCTACATCAACAATATTCTTATATTGTGGTTTGATGATGACACAGAAGAAAGCGAAATCGAGGAAATCGTCAGAAGTATCGGCGGCGAATACGCAGGTGTCAACTATGCTTTCAATGAGTATCAGATAAGAGTTTCAAAGAAAACTCTCGATGAACTTTATGATTTAGCAGACGAACTTTATGATGAATACGACTGCATTCTTCTTGCAGATGTTGACTTTGTTACAAAGGTTGAAAATGTAGCTGTTAATGATCCTTGGGCAGGTGACGTTTCTCGTGCAGACTGGCTCGATGATACAGTCGGTGGCTCTAACTGGGGTGTTGAGGCTATCGAGGCTCAGGGAGCTTGGGACTATGCAGACAGATTCTCAACAATCAAAATCGGTGTTGTTGATAATGGATTCTCAACAAGCCATTCTGATTTAAGAGGAAATATTAACGTTTTATCAGATGCAAATACAGTTAATGCCGAAAGAGATCATGGAACACACGTTTCCGGTATCATAAATGCAAAGTCAAACAATGGCATCGGTTTAACAGGCGTTATGTACAATAAGGCTAACTTGCTTTGCTATGATGCTTCTACAGGTGAAGATGACACGATTCCGGATTCGGAAGTTTATAACGGATTTGCAAAGCTTGTTCAGTCAGGTGCTAAAGTTGTAAACTTTTCTTTAGGCAAAAAAGGATATCGCAGTTCCGATGCAATTAACAACGAAGGCAAGCGTGCCTCATTGGCAATGGCTAAGTTGCTTAGCAAGGGATATGATTTTCTTGTTGTTCAGTCGGCAGGCAACAGTGCTGTTGACGCTTTAAACAACGGCTTATTCTCATCTATTACAAGAAACAATTGTAGAACATATAGAAATGTTACAGTTAACGATATAATGAACAGAGTTATAATAGTTGCCGCTGCCGAGCAGACAGGTGCAGACAGCTATATGTTAACTGATTTTTCAAGTGGCGGTTCGCAGGTTTCAATTGCAGCTCCCGGCAAGGAAATCTACAGCACAGTTCTTGATAGCTACGGATACAAGGACGGCACATCAATGGCTGCTCCTATGGTAACAGCAGTTGCAGGCTTAGTATGGTCTGTAAATGACGACTTCACAGGTGCTGAAGTTAAAGAAATCGTTTGCAACTCAACAAACAAGATTGCATATGATAATCCGGAATCCGATAAAACTTCGGGCGACTTCGCTTTAGTAAATGCAAAGCTTGCAGTTGAAGAGGCTATTAAGAGAACTGACGGAACAGGTATACTTTCTATCGAGTTCGTAGATGCTGCTAACGGCAATGACATTTACGGTGCAACTATAGAATGTACTTCCTATACAGGTAACAACGATTACACAGTAGGAACAAAGTACACAGCTACGTCAAATACTCTTAAGGTTGAATTACCGGCAGGCAACTACAAGTTCAAGGTTTCAGCTAACGGATATATCGACAACGAGATAAGCTTTGAGATTAAATCAGGCATGACCGCAGACCTTATAGCAATGCTTTCTAAGGAACTCGGCGATAGCGAAGTTCAGATAGTTATGCAGTGGGGTACAGAAGAACACTATACTGAACCGGAAGATTTGGATTCGCACTTATACGGTATAAGAAAAGACGGCTCTGCATATCATGTTTATTATTCTGAAATGGGCGATGATGATATAGCTTGGCTTGACATTGATGATACATGGTATGTCGGACCCGAGACCATCACATTGAATCTCAATGAATTTGAATCGTTCACATACTCTGTTCACAATTATACGAACAGATATGCCGACAGTGATAGCGAATATGCTATGGAACTTGCAAAGTCAGAAGTATTTGTTATCGTTAAGGTAGGCAACAGAGAAGTTGCAAGATTCGACGTTCCCACAAACAGAAAGGGTACAGTTTGGAATGTATTTGAAATGGACAGCAACGGTGTTATCAACGTTATCAATACATTTGAATACATTTCAAATCCCGGTGAAGTCGGTAGTACTCTCCACTAACCCCAATCATTAACGGGCATAGCTCGTTATTGATAGATTATCCCGGCGCACGAATGAGGACAAGCCAACCCCGGCTTGTCCTCTACCCTTTGTATCCTGTTCTATCGCATTATAAAAACTTTCGGTACGCAGACACTTTGCGTACCGAAAAACATTTTTATTCTTATTTTGCAGAGGCAAGTCTGACGTATCTCTTGAAGAACGATACGCTGTCCTCTATGCAGTCGATCGGAAGTCTTTCGTTCGTGCCGTGTGTTGTCAAAAGCAGCTCTGTGCTTGCCTTGAACGGAGCGTAGCGGTAAACATTGTCGCATATCGGCTGATAGTGATATGCGTCTGTGCCGCCCATGACAAGGAACGGTGCGACTATCGTGTTTTCGTCAGCAGCCATTGCAAGTTTCTTGATGATGTTGAAACTGCGTGAATCTGTCGGTGAGAACGATGACGGATTCTTGCCCTTGAGGAGCGTGACCTCGATATCCTTGTTGCGTACAACCTTTCTGATGTGCTTTTCGACATCTTCGACCGTTGTACCCGGCATCATTCTGAAGTTTACGGTGATAGACGCCTTCTGAGGCAATACGTTTGCCGCAGGACTTCCCTCTGCCATGGTGATACCCGTTGTTGTACGGATAAATGATGCGGCAGGAGGAATCTGTTTCATAACTTCGATAAGTGCCGGCTTTAACAGTTTAAGATTGCAGGTCACAAGTCTTACGGGATATGAGCAGTTCTTTGCGATTTCGGTGAACAGCTCGAAAACGTTGTCCGAAAGATGTGACTTGAACTGATGATTTTCAAGATCCTTGATAACATCAGCCATTTTTCCTATTGCGGTATGCTTGGGTGCTTGCGAGGAGTGACCGCCGTGACCACGGAGAGTTATCTCATAGTCGGCATATCCCTTTTCGGCGATACCGATACCTGCAAGGAGCTTGTTGTCTATAACGCCCTTGACGTTTACGGGGAGCATTGCACCGCCCTCATCAAGAACACTGTCAAGGTGTATTCCTCTCTCTTTGAGCGTTGCGACAATGTTCATCGCACCGCTGTCTGTCGTTGACATAACTTCTTCGTTGTCACCGAAAAGAAGATAAACATCACGTTCGGGTTCAAAGCCTTCTTCAAGAAGTGTTTCTATTGATTCCATAACGGCGATGAGGTGGTTCTTCATATCGAGAGCGCCTCTGCCCCAGATAAATTCACCGTCATCAACACCGTCAAAGCCCGGGTGAGTCCACTCATGCTCTGTGCCTTCTTCGACAGGTACAACGTCTTGGTGGCTCAAAAGAGCTATGGGTTCAAGTGAGGGGTCTTTGCCCTGCCAACGGTAGATAAGGCTTGCCCTGCCGATAGTTTCGACCGAGAGATTCTTTGTTATGAGCGGATATTCCGTTCTCAGGAACTCGTGGAACTTCTCAAATTCCGCCCAGTCGGTTTCATTCGGGTCAACGTGTGAAACCGTCTTTATTCTGATAGCCTCGCTTAAATGCTTGCGGTATCTGTCAACATCGACGTTTTCTTTTTCAAGTACCTCACGTTCTTTCTTCTCCGGTGTGAAACGTGCGGCTCTTATCATGTTTACTGCGGTTAATGCCCCGGCTGCACCGAGTACAGCATAGCGTTTTTTCATGGTTCATCATGCCTGCCTTTCAAATAGATAATCTAATTATACAGCTTTAGCGACAAAAAAACAATAGATGAAAAGGATATAATAAATTTTAACTTATTGACTTAATAGACACTCTATGTTAAACTGTCTTTAAATAATTTTAATTTTTATGGTACACCGAGGTATTTTTGTCCGACAAGTGACTGCTTATTCATTAAGCGTTGTATGAACTTTGGCTTTTAAGACAACAATACCGAAAAAGAACAGGAGGAAATATCATGATAGGAATAGTCGATGTCGGAGGGGGACTTCGAGATATATACGGAGCAGGTGTGTTCGAC
Organism: uncultured Faecalibacterium sp.; assembly: GCA_964456935.1. Lineage (GTDB taxonomy): Bacteria > Bacillota > Clostridia > Oscillospirales > Acutalibacteraceae > UBA6857. Next base: position 9,658 of record CAYWDD010000003.1, read on the forward strand.
CGCCTTATAGATGACGGAATAACTTTCGACTACTGTATAGGAGTATCGGCAGGAAGTGCGAATGTAGCATCATATATAGCAGGGCAGAAAAAGAGAAATTACGACTTTTACACGGAATATCCGTCACACAAGGACTACATGAGCGTTCAGAACATCATAAAGAAAGGCTCATACCTTGACCTTGACTACGTTTACGGAAAACTCAGCAACACGGGAGGACTTAACCCCCTTGATTATGAACAGATGTGCAAATATTCGGGCAAGTTCAAGGTCGTAGCAACCGATGCGTACACGGGAGAGGCAAAATATTTCGACTTTGCGGACATGGCACAGGACGATTATACCATATTGGAGGCATCGTCATGCCTTCCGGTAATATGTCCGCCGATAAAGATAGGTGACGGAGTTTACTATGACGGAGGACTTTCAGACCCCGTACCGTTTGAAAAGGCTTTTGCAGACGGTTGCGACAAGGTAGTAGTTATTTTGACAAAGCCGATAGATCCGCTTGACAAAAACGTCAGAGATCTTGTAGGTGCTGTCGTTCTTGATAAAAAGTTTCCGAACTTTGCAAAAGCTATGCGTGAACACAACGATGTTTACAATAAAGAAGTCGAGTTTGCACAAAAGTTGCAGGAGGAGGGCAAGGTGCTGATAATCTGCCCCGACGACGTGTTGGGAGTGGGAACACTGACGAAAGACAAAGAAAAGCTCAACGCACTTTATGAAAAGGGATATAACGACGGAGGAAGAATAAAGGAATTTGTCTTAGCACAGGAAGAAAGCAAAGCGTGAGGGCGGACGGAAATCCACTTTAAACTCAAATTTAATTTTAACAAACACCGAGGCTGTCGCTTTGCGACAGCCTCGGTTTATCGTTCTTATCAATAATTCTCTGCGTGTATCTGGAAATATGCTTGCGGGTGATTGCAAACAGGACAAATTTCGGGTGCTTTCTCACCGATAACGAGATGTCCGCAGTTGCGGCACTCCCAAACCTTGACTTCGCACTTTTTAAAGACTTCCTGTGCCTCAACATTGTGAAGTAAAGCACGGTAGCGTTCTTCATGTGTACGCTCAATGTCGGCAACCATGCGAAACTTAGCTGCAAGCTCCGGGAAACCTTCTTCTTCAGCTGTTTTTGCAAACCCTGCGTACATATCGGTCCATTCGTAATTCTCACCCTCTGCCGCAGATACGAGGTTCTCTGCTGTCGTGCCGATGGAGTCTAACTCCTTAAACCACATTTTAGCGTGTTCACGTTCGTTTTCAGCCGTTTTAAGGAATAAGGCGGCAATCTGTTCGAATCCGTCCTTTCTCGCTTTAGAGGCGAAATATGTGTATTTATTTCGTGCCTCCGATTCGCCCGAAAAAGCTGTTCTCAGATTTTTCTCGGTCTGAGTTCCCGAATACTTGTTTGACATTTTGTTACCTCCGATTGATTTTATACATGATTAGTATACTTTAAATTATACGAAAAATACCGATAAAATCAAGTCTTGTTTTCGATTTAACGAATGTCATTTGCTATCTTCGACATACGCTGTGTTGAATTGCAGTGCGGTTTGCCAAGTCGAAAAAGCTCCGCCCTTGTTAATTCCCGATGTCATTCTCTGTTCGGCAGCTGTTCTTACGGGATACTGAATAAGCCTTGTTTGATGAGTGTAGTTAAGCCAGCTTGAAAGGAAAGGTGTTTCTTCCTCTGTTGTCGTACCGTAAGTGACATAGCCACGGCAGTTTTCACCCTGTTTCGGCATGGAGAAAGAGGCAAAAACGTCAGTGTTCGTCTGCTTACCGAGTAAAAGATAATTGCTTGTAAAGGTTTGTGATTCTAACGAATTGTAGGGTGAAGTGAAAGTTTCACCGTTTTCGTCATAAAGCACTCTGCCTGTCATTTCACCCGAAAGTTTCCATTCACCTGCCGAATCTTCGTGATATGTCGGCCAAATCTGAAGTGATTCGGTGCCGCAAAACTTTGCGTCCGAATCCCACATGAAGTGGTGAACAACTCTCCAGCTTTCGCCTTCATCGGGAAGTTTCACCGCCACAGCGGTAATGTGCAGTTTTTCAAATTTGCTGCCGCCTACGGATGTGCCGTCTGTGTCGGCAAAAACTTTCACTGCACCGTCACAGGCGGCTATTTCTTCGTCGGTGAGGTCGTTTAAGACGTACTCGGGGAAACCTAAATCTATAAGATCTCTCTTTATTTTTATGATTTGATTTTGCTGTGAAACATCTTCCTTTTTCCAGTCCATCTCATATCCGTTTCCGAAAAGATATCCGAAAGTAAATCCGACTGCGAGTACCGAAACAATAATGAGTACGACTGAGCGGTCTGATGTTTTTACGCTTGCAGGCTCGATGACGTAGCCTGATTTATCAAGGAGTTTCGACATTTTGTAAATGCTTATCATAATAAGCACATAAATTATCAGAAGTATAACTACAACAGGGGAGTCGAGTTGCAACACAGCAAGGACACAGATTACCGCATATAAAATCAGCAAAGCTAACGCACTGCCTGCCTTTTTTGGCATATTTGCACTTTTTTGTACACTCACAAAGCCTCTCCAAAAGCAGAACATTTCAAGCAAGAAGATGACAGACATCAAAATTGTGACCACTGACAAATCGGAAATTTCACTTGCCGCTATAGTTGTATTCAAAATAAGAAATTGAAAACCGTATACAGCCTGAATGACGTTTATCACAAAACAGCTCTTGAACCACTTGTTTTCGTTTCGCAATGCACGAAAACCCAGCAGCATAAGTATCATTCCCACAGTCGGAAGAATATAGTCAAGACACCAAAAATTGAGCTTTATCGTGTTTAGCACCATGCCGATAAGCACACGGTTCATCGCTTTTTTCCACGGTGTCACACCGTTGACTATGTTTTCGGGCGGAATGTCGGAAATACTTCTTTCAAGCATAGCGTCAAACTCGTTTTCGCTCATTTGCTCTAAGCGATGTTTATTCATGTCTTTCGCCTCCTAACGTCTTACGCAGTTGTTTTTTCAAACGATACAGCTTTCCCTCGACGGCTCTTTCGGTCATACCGAGTTCCGATGCGATTTGAGATGTTGACTGCAAGTAATAATACTTTCTGTAAAACAGCGTTTTGTCTTTAGACGGTAACGTATTCAAAGCTTTTTCAAGCTCACGTTTACACTCGTTTTGTATTACGGTTTCTTCCGGAGTCGGTGCAGATGACGGCACACATTCCTTTATATCTTCAAGGCTGTTTTCCTGCGGAGATTTTCTTTTGTGATTCAAAGCCGTATTTCTTGCAATTGCCGTTATCCAAGCTTTAAAGCTCCCACGTTCGGGATCAAAGCTGTCTATCTTTTCCCAGATCTTCATTGTCACTTCCGAAAGACAGTCCTCTCTGTCTTGTTCAAGCTGTAAAATCGGTGAGATTATGTATCTCATTAAAGGTTCGTAATAAAGTAATAGTTCGTCTATGGCTTTTTCGTCCTTTTTGACAAGTGAATCGACAATGTCCTTTTCTTTCATACCGTCACCCCTCTCTACTTAATTATACACGATATTTCGTAAAAACCCACGGGTAAATAAAAATAAAAGCGATACTTTCGTCAGTGACTTAAGTATCGCTTTTAAATTTGCGTTTAATTATTCGGCTTTCATTTCAAGAAGATCAAGGTTGTTGTAATAAGCATCAACCGAAAGTTTCATTGATTCGTAAATGTTAGCGTCAATGTTGTCCTCTTTAACACCGAGTTTCTTTGCAGCCTTTGATTCGATGTAGAACTTTGAGTAAAGTATCTCGGCAAGCTCAACATAGTCAAGACCTGTTTCGATTCCCTCTTTCTCTTTTGCCTTCTTAAGGAATACGGCAAATGACTTGTAGAGGATTTTCGGAACGTGGATTATCGGTCTGTTCGGCTGACCCATTGCTCTGTGAACGATCTTAAGATAATCGTCCCATGAATAGTTGTACATTGCGATCGGGTATGCGTTGCCGCCCTTGTTAAGTTCTGCTGCACCTACAATAGCCTCAGCAACCTGTCTTACAGTTACCATAGCTGTGCCGCCTGTGGGATACATGGTTACGGGACCCATCTTTGCTATCTGCTCAATGAAGATAGTCCAAACGGGCTTTCTGCCTGTCTGAGTGCCGAAGATGTAGGGAAGTTCCATAACCGAAACGTCCATTGAGCCGTCCTCTGCGAATGAAAGAGCAACCTCTTCCTGCTCGATTCTGCTTCTGATATATGGGTGGATCTTTGTAAGCTCCATCTCGGGACGTACCTTTGCAAAGTGAGCAAAGTATGAACCTAAGATAACAGCCTTCTTAATGCCTGCCTGCTTTGAAAGGGTCAAGAATCTTCTGACAGGCTCGATGTTATATTTTATGTATGACGGGTAAACCGGCTTCGGGAAGTCAACACGCTCGTCAACACCTGCTGCGAATACGAAACAGTCGCAACCTTCCATAGCCTTAAGGATTTCTTCGTCACTCATGTCAAAGAAACTGCCGAATGTCATTTCCATTTCCTTGGGGAGTTCTGCTCCCTTGGGAAGATCAGGGAGAGCTATTGTCTTAACACCGTGACCTCTTTTGATAAATTCAGCTGCAGCTGCACTGCCTAAAAGTCCGGTGCCGCCGATCATAAATACTTTCATTGTCGTTCCTCCTAAAGTTGGTTTTTCCTGTGAATTATCACAATATTTTACACTTTATATTATCCTATTATATCGTTTCAATATCAATATCTATTTCTTCAAATGTTTATAAAATGTTGCTAAAATCAGTGTCTAAATCTCGGAAAATGTGAACTTTTTGTTAACAAGTCTTGTTTTCTTCTGTTTTGTTTCAAATCCTACGCAACAAACCGAAGTGTTAAGGGTAATTATGGAGGGCCTTTGAAACTCCGCAAAACAAAAAGAAAGGAGCTTGCAAATGAAAAACAAAGAGCTAAGCGAAAAAGAAAAATTGTTCTGCACCTATTACAGTGTCAAGCAAAACGCTCTGGAGGCCGCAATAAAGTCAGGGTACACGGTAGCACCCGAAAGAGCGGCAGTCAGACTTTTACGCAAAGAGAATATCAACGCATATATCTCGCAACTGACGGTGAAGAACAAGTCCAACCGTGATGAAGTCATGGCAGGACTGAGACGGCTTGCGTTCGGCTGCATAAACGATGCGGTGACGTTGGCTTTCAATGAAAAATTTGATCCCGAAATGCTCAAGGAACTCGACCTTTTCAGTGTATCGGAAATAAAAGTAAACAGGGGCAAGGGCGTAGAAATCAAATTTTTCGACAGAATCAAGGCTATGGAAAAACTCTCATCGCTTATCGGTCAAAGCGACAGTGAGAATAAAAACGACTTTTTCAAAGCCATAGAAAACGGTGCGGCGGCATTGCAGGGTGTGAGTGACGATGAATAAAAACAGTAAGTTTTGTCCGTTCAGTAAAAAGCAGTTGATCGCCTTGTCTTGGTGGAACGAAAACTCACCTTACAAAACATATGACGCTATCATATGCGACGGTGCGGTAAGAAGCGGAAAAACGACTTGTATGTCGATAGGTTTTGTCGCTTGGAGTATTCGTAACTTTGACAACACAAATTTCGCCTTATGCGGAAAAACGGTGACTTCGCTGAGAAGAAACGTTATCACTTCTCTCTTGCCGGCACTTCGTGAGCTTGGATTTTCGTGCGAAGAAAAGCTGACGAAGAACTATATCGAAATAAGTTACGGTGCGAGAATGAACAGATACTATCTTTTCGGTGGCAGAGATGAAAGCTCAGCCTCACTCATTCAGGGTATAACACTCGGCGGTGTTTTACTCGATGAGGTGGCACTCATGCCGAGATCGTTTGTCGAGCAGGCTTTGGCAAGATGTTCTCTTGACGGAGCTAAGTTCTGGTTCAATTGCAATCCCGAAAACCCACAGCACTGGTTTTACACCGAATGGATTCAAAAAGCAAAGGAAAAGAACTGCCTCTACGTTCACTTTCTTATGAGGGATAACCCGTCACTTTCCCCGAAAGTGATAGCTCGCTACGAAAGTCTGTACAGCGGAGCATTTTACGAAAGGTTTGTCTTAGGCAAATGGGTCGCTGTTGACGGACTTGTTTATCCCGATGCCGCTAACGGTGCTTACACGGCACAGATTCCCGATATGACCCCCGATGAGTTTTACGTTTCATGCGACTACGGAACGGTCAACCCCACATCGATGGGGCTTTGGGGCAGGTACAAGGGAACGTGGTACAGAATAAGAGAGTATTACTTTTCTTCAAGGGAAGTCGGAAAACAGAAAACGGACGAGGAATATTACTCGGAGCTTTGCAGACTTTGCGGAGAAGAAAACATCACCGCCGTAATTGTCGATCCGTCAGCCGCCTCATTCATCGAATGTATAAGACGGCACGGGAAGTATCGTGTCATCAAGGCTCAAAACGACGTTATCGACGGTATAAGAAAAGTGTCGGATTCATTAAGAAACGGAAAGGTACGCATAGCGCCGTGCTGTAAAGCGGCATTAAAGGAATTCGGACTTTACCGCTGGGATTCTTCGGTTTCAAAGGACTCTCCGAGGAAAGAAAATGACCACGCCATGGACGACATACGTTACTTTGTTTCGACTGTTATCTACGCAAGAAACGAGGACTTCTTCGTCATGGCGGCGGACAGAAGCTTTACGGACACAGACCCGTAAGAGAAAGGAGAAAATATTGGCTTTTAAAAAAAGGAATGATAATGACGGCTCATGCGAAACGTTTTGTGTACCGCAGACATATCCCAAAAGTCACCCATACGTTTCATTGAGCGATCCCGAAACTGTCGGGAAATGCGATGTAAGGCTTTATTCGACCTTGCGTGAGGCGATTCCGGTAATAGATGCGGCAATATCAAAGCTTGTCCGCTTGCTGGGTACGTTTGAAGTTACCTGCACGGATAAAAGGGCTGAAAGGTCGCTTGCCGACTTCCTGAAAAACGTTCCCGTGGGTACGTTTTCAAGAGGAATAAACGCTTTTGTGTCGTGCTACTTCGATTATCTTCTCACCTACGGCACGGCTGTAGCGGAGATAGTTCTCGACCATGGCGGAAACATTCAGGCACTTTACCCCGCATCGCTTAAAAATGTGGAACTTTCACACGGCAAATCGCCCTTGGAATATGCGGTACGCACAGTCACCGCAAAGGGCAGCTCACCTGTGAAGTATCCGGAGCTTGTGCTTGTCAGTGCGATAAATCCCGAACCCAACAGTGTTTACGGAAGGTCGGTGTTAAAAGGACTTCCGTTTGTCAGCGATGTCTTACTTAAGATTTACAACACTATCGGCGTCAACTGGGAAAGAATCGGCAACGTCCGTTACGCAGTCACATACAGACCGCAAAACGACCCCGGTGATAAAGCCTATGCAAAGCAGAGAGCCGAGCAGGTTGCCGCACAGTGGGGAAAGACAATGCAACCGTCAGGTCCCGTAAAGGATTTCGTTGCGGTCGGTGACGTAAATATCAAGGTCATAGGAGCTGACAACCAAATACTCGACAGCAATGTTCCCGTAAGACAAATGCTTGAACAGATAGTCGCAAAACTCGGTATACCGCCCTTTTTACTCGGACTTAATTGGTCGTCAACCGAGAGAATGTCATCTCAACAGGCAGACGTTTTGACAAGCGAACTTGAGTATTACCGTGAAACGCTCAATCCCGTTTTAAGAAAGATATGCTCAATGTACCTTAGATTAAACGGATTCGGCTGTGACTTTGAGATCAACTGGAACGATATCACACTTCAAGATCAGCTCCAGATAGCTCAGGCAGAATACTACAACGCTCAAACAGAAAAGCTCAATAACGAAAGTGCAGGTGAAAGCATTGAACAGTGACAGATTATCGGAAACGTCGGGTACAGACGATATCATCATGGAAAAGATAAACCGACTGTCAAGAAAAAAGCTTGAAAAGAACGAAGTGTATGTTTTCAACATTACGCTTTGCGACAACGAGATAGACAGAGATTTTGACGTGTTCAGCGAAAAATCTCTGACAGAACTCGGAAAGCTTTTTATCGGAAAGACGGGAATATCCGACCACAGTATGAGAAGCGGCGATCAAACCGCAAGAATTTACACAACATGGATAGAAAAAACTCCCGGAAAACTCACTTCATACGGTGCGGAGTATGTCGCACTCAAAGCCGGTGCGTACATGGTAAGAACGAAACGCAACGAGGATCTGATAAAAGAAATCGACGCAGGCATCAAAAAGGAAGTAAGCGTCGGTTGCAGTGTATCAAAAAGCATATGTTCCGTTTGCGGCAAGGATATGATGCACGAGGGGTGCGAACATATCAAGGGCAAAACCTACGCAGGAAAAACGTGCTACAGTACGCTCACAGACCCGACAGACGCATATGAATGGTCATTCGTTGCAGTTCCGGCACAAAGAGAGGCAGGAGTAACAAAAGCGTTCAAAACTAAGGACAAGGAGGAAAAAGGATTGGACAACGTAAAGGAATTTTTCAAATCGCAGTCGGGCAGTGTCAACGTGACAAAAGCCCAGTCCGAGAGCATAGTAAGATATATCGAATCTCTCGAAAAGCTTTGCGAGGACGGAAAAATGTACAGAAACGACCTGATAAGTCAGGTCAAATCACTTGCTCTTATCACTATGCCGCAGGTTGGTGAAGAAACCTTCGACTCTGTGTGTAAGGCGATGAAAACAGAAGAAATAAAGCGACTTAAGGACGGTCTTATGAAAGTCAAAAGCAAAAGCTTGCCGACCGTGGTGCAGCTTGCATCTTCTGAAGAAAATGTCATAGAAAACTATAATGAATACAAAATTTAAGGAGGACAATTATGGCAGACGTAAATCTTAACGGAGTAAATGCTCAGTATATTACACTTAAAAAGAAAGCCGGTACAACAGTCAATGTAGGCGACTTTATCGCTATCACTTCAAACTTTGAGGCTTGTCCGGTGGCTTCAAAAACAGATATCATAGGTAAATGCGTAAATATGCGTAATGATATCGCTACAGTTCAGATATCAGGTCTTATGACCGCAGAGGCAGACGGCAGTGAAAGCGTCGGACGAGGCTACGGAAGTTTCGGTGTCGATGCTTCGGGAAAGCTTGTCACGGTCGCAGGCTGCAGAAAGATCCTTGTCGTCAGCTATGACGGTGCAACAGGCATGGTTACATTTATATTATAAGGAGGTAAAAAACAATGGCAACATATGAAAATTTAAAACTCGACAAAGGACTTTACACAACAGGAAAGAGCTTCACACAGGCACTTGAATCTATCGACCCGTCAGAAAACTATAAGGGTACTTCCCTTGAGGGTCTTGACGCTTATCAAAGACAGCTTAAGCGTTTCAATATTCACGTCAACGGCAGAAACAGTGACACTGTCGAAAAGTTTTTCAAGACTTCGGACAGTGCGGCTCTCTTCCCCGAATATGTCAGCAGAGCTATCAAGCAGGGTATGAACTCGGCTAACAAGCTTGATGATGTCGTAGCGACCACATCGGTAATAGAAGGTCTTGACTACCGCCCGATAACAGCTATTGATGCCTCCGACGATATCAGCGTTGTTGCAGAGGGTGCGGTCATTCCGTCAACAAGAATCCAGACTCAGCCGAACCTCATTTCACTTAAAAAGAGAGGTCGTATGCTCGTAGCATCTTATGAGGCTGTCAGATTCCACCGTCTTGACCTGTTCACGGTAACGCTCAGACAGATAGGTGCTTACATTGCAAGAGCCCAGCTTAAAGATGCAGTTGACGTTATCATCAACGGTGACGGCAACTCAAATCCCGCTCAGGCTTACGTTACCTCATCTACAGGTGTCATCTCTTACAGCGACCTTGTTGACCTTTGGGGCAAACTCGATCCTTATGAAATGACAACTCTCATCGCAAGCCCGACAACTATGGCACAGCTTTTGAACATGGACGAATTTAAAGATGCCGCCGCAGGTCTTAAGTTCCACGCAACGGGCAAGTGTATTACACCTCTCGGTGCTAAACTTATTCGTTGCGATACAGTACCGAGTGACTATGTGATTGCTCTTGATAAGAATGCCGCCCTCGAAATGGTACAGGCAGGTGAGATCATCACCGACTTTGATAAGCTTATCGACCGTCAGCTTGAAAAGGCGACTATAGCCTCTATCGCAGGCTTTGCCAAGATACACGCAGGTGCATCTGTTATTCTTGACGAATAAGGCGAAAGGGTGAGGTGCAAATGACATCATCGGAAGTTTACAGTCAGCTTTTGCTCATCGTCACCCCAAAGTCAAACGAAGAAACGGACAAACTGCTGTCGCTGTGTGAAAGCGGACTTGATTGGGTAAAAAGACATAAAAAGTCAGAGATTTCGGACGATGACAACCGTATACCCTATGCCGCAGCAGCTATAGCGTATTACAACTATGCCTTGAGTACCCTGACGGATTCGGAAGATCCCAAGACCTTCAAAGCAGGCGATATAACCGTCACGAAGGACACCAAAGCTAAAATCGAGATAGCCGAAAAAGTCAGGGATTCAAGACTTATCGAAGTCAGCGACATTCTCGTTGATACGCAGTTTGGAGCGTGGAACGTATGACGGCAAAATATTTGATTGAAAAGTACGGTCAAGATGCTCGGCTCATTGATAATCAAACAGGTCAATTCGTTGATTACAAAGCCATGGTTCAGCCGCTGAGATATAAGAATAAGCTGTATTTACGGGGAACGTTTACGGAACTCGGAAGAAATCAGCAGGACTATTATCTTTATATGGGTCCGGGTGACATAGACATAAGCGACGTTGATTCAGGTGCGAAAACCTTGCTTGTCGGGGGAGTGTCTTACGTCGTTGACAGAATGGAAAAGCATTATCTTGCCAACTGGCTTATCTACCACTGGGCGATAATACACCCGACTGTTACCGATCCCGACTGAAAGGAGAAAGCATGATAAACTATTTTACCGAAATGAACAAGGTCAAGGATCTTATTGCCGGTGATGAAACGATAACGCAGGGCAACAAGATAGTTACCGGTTTTAGCAACGGGATCGTTCCCGCACCGCTTAAGAGTCTTTACACGGTCATAAAGCCTATTGAACTTACGGTTCAAAGAATCAATGAATCGGGTGTTGCCGCATCAAACTTTGCCAGATTCAAGATCGGCATAACCATTCACAAGGCTGAAAAACTTGATCCGACCGAGCTGCTTGAACGCTTTTCGCAGATTTTGGAATTGTTTGAGGGGAGTCAAGACTTTACGGTTTACGACTCGGGATTCGGTGAGCTTGAAAGAAACGCAGACACAAATTCGATTTTCCTGCCCGGATATGTCACTTTAGCCTACTATTACTATTAAATAGGGTATTGTCCGTTACTTCAAAATGTGATAATATATATTTATCAGTACACAAAACGTGTCGAAGGAGGAAGTAATATGGCAAAAAGAGAAGAATATCTTTCGTGGGACGAATATTTTATGGGAATAGCACTGCTTTCTGCGTACCGCAGCAAAGACCCGAACACACAGGTCGGCGCTTGTATCGTCAACGGAAAAAATCACATTATGTCGGTCGGTTATAACGGTTTGCCGCTCGGCTGCAGCGACGATGAGTATCCGTGGGAGCGAGATGGGGACAGTCTTAATACCAAGTACCCCTATGTTTGTCACGCAGAGTTAAACGCAATTCTCAACAACAACGGAGCGTCACTTGAAGGCTGCCGAATATATGTCGCACTGTTTCCGTGCAACGAGTGTGCGAAAGCGATAATTCAAAGCGGCATAAAAGAGGTCGTATATTTAAGCGACAAGTATGCAGAGTCATCATCGACGAAAGCATCAAAGAGAATGTTCACATCGGCAGGTGTAAAGTTTACAAGGCTTGACCTTAAGAGCAAAAACGTCATAATAAATTTTGATGAAAAGAGCATATGAAAGCACAGCCGCAGGTCGGAACGACCTGCGGCTGCAGCGAGCGAAGCGAGCGTAAAGCAGCCCGGTTGCGTACCCCGACCTCCGCCTTCAGGTGGAGGTCGGGGTACCGACCGGGCTGCCCGTTGTGATGGGTATAAATCATGTACGACCTAAAAGGCTGCAATGACTTCAAATTACTTTTGCCTGAATTTTGCGAAAAATCCCGACTTTTTCTGCTGTTCTTCACTTGAAACCGATTTCACATCATATCCCGTTGATGTGATAACGGTTTTGAGCATTTCTTCATCAAGCGGCATTTCCGATATAATGACAGTTTCACCTTTTGAGTGAGAGGAGGATATCTTCTTGATGTCAAATGCATTTCTTACAGCATCATTTATATGCGACTCGCACATAGAACAAGCCATGCCGTCAATTTTAAGCGTTGTTTGAATCATTTTTCTTGCCCTTCTCTTGGAATATATACTTTTTAAGTCTGTATTTTCCGCCTATTACGGCGGTTGCCGATATCAGTATCACGGTCAGTGCGTACCAAAAATCAGCTGATTCAAAAATTTTCGGCATATTGACCTCCGATTTGTTAGGCATTAGTTTGTAGGCAGGAGGGAGTAGTGATTGAATTTATAAGTTTAATCAAAACCTCCCACTGCTGTCAAAACTTAATTTCATAAACAGTACCCCAAGTCAAGTACAATTTTATGGGTACAGTTTATCTAGTGTCTAGCATCTAGCATCTAGCATCTAGCGTCTAGAATGGCAAGAGCCTGCCATTGCACAGTGAGCACAATTGTTTCCGCAGGTCACTGACTTGCCTTTTTTCTTATCTTTGACTAACTTTATTACTATTGCGGCTACAATAACGAGAAGTATAAGACTTATTATTATCGTAGCGATATTTTGCACTAACCATGCAAACATTTTGACCGACTCCTTTCGTGGTGTAGTGTTTTGTATTTACTTATTTTTTTGCACTTACTTTTTTGGTCAACGTCGTTGCCTCTTTGTAGGGACGAACGAGCATATAGATCATGCCGACAAGGATAGCTAATGCAACTATAAGACCGATAACATTGAAGTTGCCTGTAAACAGACCGCCGAACTGATTTATCATGAGTGCTATGCAGTAAGCAAAGCCGCATTGATAAGCTATGGCGAACCATGTCCACTTCGGGTTGTTCATTTCACGCTTGATTGCACCGATTGCCGCAAAGCAGGGGGCACAGAGAAGGTTAAATACAAGGAATGAATATCCCGTGATACCTGTGAATGCCGAAGCAATGTTGCTGTAAACGCTGCCCTCGGCACCGCCGTAGAGAATAC
>CAYWDD010000004.1:0-22655 GCA_964456935.1 uncultured Faecalibacterium sp.
AATTATATGTTATAATCCAAATAATATGACATTCACTAAATGTCAAAAGGAGGATATCTTATGGATAATAATGAAACTGTAGTACAGGTTGAAAAACCTAAAAAGAAAAAGAAGAAAACATGGATAATTTTGGTGATTGTCGCTGTTTTGGTGGTAGCGATCTTCGCCTCATCGGGCGATTCTGAGCCTACCGTTGATACACCTGCAGGTCAAACTAACAGTTCGTCGCAATCGGGCGGTGAAACACAGGATACTACAAAAGATGCAACAAAGGAAATAAAGGTCGGCTCAAGCGTAACTGACGATGATCTTAAGATTACTTTCAAGAGTTACGACGCTAATTACACCAAATACAATAAATATGCAAGCGTAACAAAAGGTTGCAAGGTTGTAAGAGCCGCTTTTACATTTGAAAACGTTTCCGATAACGATGAAGTTCTTGACAGTTTTGAGTGTTACGCTGACGGAGAAAAGTGCGAATATTTTTATTCTGTTGACGATTTCAACAGCCCGACCTTGGAATCCGTATCGCCCGGCAGAAAGTTTAATGCGGTAGTTTATTATGAAGTGCCGAAAGATGCAAAAACGGTTGAATTCGAATACGAAAGCGACTTCTGGTCATCGGATAAATATATTTTTGTTGCTGAATAATAAAAATCGAGTGAATGTTATATTACGAAATAAAACCGACTGTTTTAGGTCGGTTTTATTTTTTTGATTGATTTTTAACTCTCGATGTGCTAAACTGTAATCAACAATGAAAATGGGGGTAATCTCATGAAAAATATGACGAAGAAAATTTTATCTGTAATTCTGGCACTCTCGATGCTGTTCGCATTTGCCGTCACTCCGCTTGCGGCTTATGTCGATGATGCGCAGTTTTTCAGAATTTCCTGCACGGTCAACGGTGACAGCAAGACCCAAAGAGGCTTTTGCTGGTACACGCTCAATGACTGCGAAACGAAAATCGTTCTCTATAAAGACGGTGTTGATGTTACGGAAAGTCTGAAGCTTAGCGAAACAGTTTGTGAAGAATGGGAAGGCTATTATATGCACAAAGTAGTCGTTTCCGGACTTGAGGCAGGCACAACCTATAACTACAAAGTAGGTGACTCAAACGAATGGAGCAAGCTTGGTACATTCACAACAGACAACGGTGACAGCGAAGTCAATGCGATCGTTTTTGCCGATGTACAGGCAGGTTCACTCGAAAACTTCAATGTCGGCGCAAGAGCCGTGTTAGCCGCATATGACAAAATAGGAAACGGACTTGATTTTGCTGTAAACCTCGGTGACTTCACAAATGACAGCGATAACGAAGAATGGAATTACTATGCCGAGGCTTTTGATGAAATCAACCTTACATCGACCCTCGTTCCTGTCGCAGGAAACCATGACGGACTCGGAAAGTACCATTGGTTCAACAAAATGTTCTGTCTTGATACCACCGAAAGCGTACAGAATCTTAACGGTGTAAACTATTCATATGACTACGGTAACGTACATTTTGCCGTACTCAACACTAACGATATCCTCTCGGTTTCTCAGGCACAACTTAAGTGGCTTGAAAACGATATGAATTCAAGCTCTGCCGACTGGAAAATCGTCCTTATGCATAAGACTCCCTATACTCTCGGAAAAGACGGCAAATGGCCCGATGCTATGTATCTTCAAGACGCACTTACAGCTGTTTGTGACAGATGTGATGTAGACCTTGTCCTTTCCGGTCACGATCACCAGTACCTCAGAACAAAGCCGCTTAAAAATAACGCAGTAAGCGATGACGGAACAGTCTATGTTCTTTGCGGTACGGCAGGTTCAAAGAGATATGAGATAAGAAAGTTTGCGATAGACAACTTCACCAAGCAAGAGTTTATCAATACAATGGTCGCACAGAAGGACGGCTACTATTTCAACGGAACGGACTTTAACTCACAGTCGGACGACTACATGGGTTCGTGCTTTAACACGCTTAAAATAAACGGCGGAAACCTTGATTTCAACTCATATGTTATCGCAGACGACAGCGATGATGTTACTCTTATAGACAGCTTTACTCTTTCAAAGAATACGAATGAAAGCACACCGAGTTTCAGCGGTGACAACGGAACGAACATCTTAGGTTACGCTGTAGGCGCAGTCGGCACTGTAGCGGATCTTCTTAAGTTTGTAATAACAACATGGCTGCCGAGAGTTATAAAGGCTCTCCCGGAAATCATCAAAAGCTATATAGTCGATGATGTCTTTTGATTTGAGAGTTAAATAAAATTTGGCATAAACATTCGAATTGACAGCTAAATCCAAGCACAGCTTTGCCACCTTTCATGCCTTTCGGCATTCAAGGTTACACAAAGCTGTGCTTTTCCGCCCATAGCCTGCCTGCGGCAGGCTACCCCCGGACCCCGCCCGCTTATCCGAATCCCCACAAAAACCGGCCGAGGGATTTAGAAATCATTTCGATTTCTAAATCCCTCGGATTTCATCGTTATTTTGTTTACTTACTTCTTAACTTTCTCGAGTGCCTTAAGAACAGGCGGAGTTACTGCCGTGCAGACTGCAACTTCGCATATTGCATTGAGTGCGAAAAGAGTTATCGCAAGTGAAAACAGATTCGTCGCTCCGAGCGTGTCGGCAAGATTTAAGATGTAATCGCTCTTGCCGAAGAAAGCGAACGTCAAAGGAACGAATATAAGAGTGTTGAAAAGCGGAGCGGTCACACCGAGAACAGTATATGTTACAGGTGTCTTTACGTTGTGTTGTGTCAGCTTTTCATATATAAGTCCCGATAAAAAGCCCATGAGAACTCTCGGAACCATGCATAATAAAAAAGTCAGAACAGGGTTTACAGCAAGCAGTGCCGCACCGAAAGCACTCATTCCGAAACACTGAATAAAGCTTGTTAAACCGAATACAGTGCCTAAAATGAGACCTCCCTTTACTCCTTGA
This sequence comes from uncultured Faecalibacterium sp., assembly GCA_964456935.1. Lineage (GTDB taxonomy): Bacteria > Bacillota > Clostridia > Oscillospirales > Acutalibacteraceae > UBA6857. Next base: position 2,947 of record CAYWDD010000004.1, read on the forward strand.
AAACCTATGCCTATTATTACAGGCAAACTCATAAGCGTTATTTCGACCGCACCGAGCTTTATGTAGCCCAAGTGAGTGAATGCCATAATTATCATTATAGCTATGAGTATCGAATAAGTGACCATCGTTCTGATTTTGTTAGTGTTGTTATTCATTTTTAATTACCTCCTTGCTGTTGCCTCAAAGAGTGCAACGCTGAAACTGTTTTAAAAACAGAAAAGTTAAGACTTGCAGTTCTTTTCGTATATAACCTTAAGTCCGTGTAAAAGCAGGGTGTCATCATGAATTATATTTTCCCTGCAATGTTCGATTATGCAGTTACTGAAGCCGCCTGTTGCGACGACAGATGCCACATCGGGTACTTCATCACGAAATCGTTCGATCATGCCGTCCACCATAGCCGCAGAGCCGAAGATGATGCCCGATTGCATACAGTCAACTGTGTTTGTGCCTATGGCTTTTTTCGGTGCTGTCAGCGAAATGTACGGGAGCTGAGATGCGTTTGACGATAAAGCGTTAAGCGAAACGGCAACACCCGGAGCGATCATTCCTCCACGGTAACTTCCGTCTTTTCCCACAACGCTTATTTTACTGGCCGTTCCCAGATCGACAATAAAGCAGGGCAGGGGATACTTGTCAATAGCGGCAACTGCGCCGACTAAAAGATCCGAGCCCAGCTGAGCCGGGTTGTCAATGAGAATGTTGACGCCTGTCTTTATTCCCGGACCTACCACTATAGGTTTAGTTCCGGTCACAAGTCCGACAGTCTGTGAAACGGTTTCCGTCAATTCCGGTACGACCGAACTTATAATGCTGCCTGTAAATGAGTCTGCGGACGCATGGTTGAGCTTAAAAATCTGCTTAAGTTCGATTGCGTACTGATCGGCGGTCTTTCCCCTGATGGTTGAAAGCCTTGAAACAAACCGCAGTTCATCACCTTCAAAAGCACCTATAGTGATGTTCGTGTTGCCCATGTCAACGGTTAAAAGCAATGTTATCACCTCTTTCTTTGATTGTAAGGAAATTATAACCTTAAACCCGGATAAAGTCAAGTCGAACAGCGTTGATTATTTTGGGGTGTTGTGGTATTATGTACGAAAAGCCGGCGGTAGCCTGCCGTATGGCAGGCTATGAGCCGGCAAGGTGCAGTGTTGTGTGCCATCGAATGCCGTAAGGCATGAGAAGGCGGTAACACCGCACGAGAAAAGCCGAAAGTCAGATGCGACCTGTAACAGGCAGATATACAGACTGCCGTGTTTAATCAAAATGTAAAGTGGGTGATGCAATGATATGTAATGCCTGTCCGAGAGAATGTTCGGTTGACAGAAGTATTAAGAAGGGTGCTTGCAAAATGCCCGAGGGCTTTGTTGTCGCAAGAGCTGCAAGACACGACTGGGAAGAGCCTTGCATAAGCGGAACAAACGGTTCGGGAACGGTGTTTTTCTCCGGTTGCAGTCTTGGTTGTGTGTTTTGTCAAAATATGGAAATAAGCGGTAACGGATTCGGTAAGGAAATATCCGATGAAAGACTTACGGAAATTTTCGATGAGCTGATAAGTCAAGGCGTACACAATATAAACCTTGTAAACCCTACGCACTACGCAGAACGTCTTGCGAAAGTTTTAAGTAAATATAAGTCGAAAGTTCCGATAGTTTATAACAGCGGCGGATATGAAAAAGTCGAAACACTTAAAAAACTCGAAGGACTTATAGATATATATTTGCCCGACTTAAAATATATAAATCCCGACAGAAGTAAAAAGTATTCACTTGCTGAAAATTATTTTGATTTTGCCGCACCTGCGATAAAAGAAATGATAAGACAGACGGGGAGTGCTGTAATTGATGAAAACGGCATAATGCAAAGAGGAACTATAATCAGGCATCTTATCTTGCCGAAAAACACAAACCAAAGCGTACAAATAATTAAATGGCTTAGTGAGAACGTTCCTTTAGACACATACATAAGCCTTATGTCGCAATACACACCGATAGTACATAACGAAAAATATCCCGAACTCAACAGGCAAATAACCGAGCGTGAATATGAAAAGGTGCTTGATGCACTTGAAAACAGCGGTTTTTACAATTGCTTTGTACAACAGCTTGACTCGGCAAACGGAAAATTCATTCCGAAATTCGATTTGAGCGGTATATAGATCAAACCGCAAACCAATATTATTAGATATATATAAAATCATTTTGCAATTATTGACAAGTACACCGCAAAGGGGTATAATATCAGCAACATAATTGAAAAGGAGTAATAATTATGCCATTAGTAACAACTAAAAAAATGTTTGAAGATGCATACAAAGGCGGTTACGCTATCGGTGCATTTAACGTAAACAACATGGAGATCATTCAGGGTATCGTAGGCGCTGCAAAGAAAAACAACGCTCCCGTTATTCTTCAGGTTTCAAAGGGCGCAAGAGCATATGCTAACCATAAGTATCTTGTTAAGCTCGTTGAGGCTGCTGTTGAAGAAACAGGACTTCCCATCGCTCTCCACCTTGACCACGGTCCGGATTTTGAAACCTGCAAGAGCTGTATCGACGGCGGTTTCACATCTGTTATGATCGACGGTTCAAGCCTTCCTTACGAGGAAAATGTTGCTGTAACAAAGAAAGTCGTTGAATACGCTCACGCTCACGGTGTAGTTGTTGAAGGCGAACTCGGAACACTTGCCGGTGTTGAAGATGATGTTGTTGTCGAGGCAGGCAACGAGTCATACACAAACCCCGAACAGGTTGAGGACTTCGTTACACGCACAGGTGTTGATTCACTCGCTATAGCTATCGGTACATCACACGGTGCATATAAATTCAAACCCGGTCAGAAGCCGCAGCTTCGTTTCGACATTCTCGAAGAAGTAAGCAAGAGACTTCCCGGTTTCCCGATCGTTCTTCACGGTGCATCATCTGTTATGCCCGAATATGTTGAGAAGATCAACAAATTCGGCGGTGAAATGCCCGACGCTATCGGTATTCCCGAGGATATGCTCCGTCAGGCGGCAAGCATGGCTGTTTGCAAGATCAACGTTGACTCAGACCTTCGTCTTGCAATGACTGCCGCTATCCGTGAGCATCTTACAGAGAATCCGTCACACTTTGACCCAAGACAGTATCTCACACCTGCCCGTAACGCTATTGAAGAAGTAGTATCGCACAAGATCGAAACAGTTCTCGGCTGTGCAGGCAAGGCATAATCACAGATTTAAGCTAATCGCCCCGATGCGGCTTCGCCGCATCGGGGCTTTCTGCATTCAAGCTAAATCAAGCGGCGGAACCTTGGTATTCCCTCACTTGCGTTCGGGAATACACAAGCTCCCACCGTGCCGCCCCTCCGCCCCGGCACCCCACCCGCTGTACCTCCCACACCACACAACCTTATTAACCCCTACCCCTCAATAACCACTCCCGGGTAGTAATGATAAAGTATCTCCGTATAGTCACTGCCGTTTTTAGCCATAGCACCGGCTCCGTATTGGCTCATTCCGACTCCGTGACCGTACCCCATGCAGGTGAAAACATAGTTATCTCCGTCCTTTGATACGGTGAAATTCCCACTGCGGAGCGATAACAGTTGTCTAAGTTCCTCACCGCTGAATTTGTGCGATGAAATTTCAATGCTTTTTACATATCCGCTTTGTGAAACTTCACTTTTTCCGAATGATATCTCCTTTATTCCGTAGTCCTTGAGATGCTCTTTAAGTTCGCTTGTTGAAAATTCAAACACCGATTTTACGGAGGGCGATAGCTTGTCGCTGTCACTTGTTACACTGACGAGCCAATTAACCTTTGTACCCCAAACGTCCTCAGCGCTGTTTGTCATTCCCGATGACATGGCAAAGTAGCACGGCTTTATAAGTTCACCGTCATATGTCAAATATTCTCCCTCGACATCGCTTACTGCCGTGTCGATTTTTTTTATGTATTCGTCGTAATTGTCACCCCATTTTTTCTTCAGCTCATCATAACTTGAATATGCCTGATGTGTTGACGGGTCATCGCTTATGTCGGATTTACCGCCCGAGTTTCTCATATAAAGTGCGTATGTAAAGCTGACTACGGCTTGTGCTTTGAGAGCCTCTTCACCGTATGTGCATGGCATTTCGCTTGCAACACAGCACACAACGTAGTCGTGCAACTCAACACTTTCGACCTTGCCTGATGATACCCTTAAAACCGAGATGTCACCGTCCGTTTCGACACTTTTTTCCGTACGCAATTCAGTGGTGTTCGCATTTGAAGTTTCTGCCTGCGATTGAGATGTGTTCTCTGTCGAAGTGACGGACTCGACAGTAAGACTTACCGCCTGCGACGTCTTTCCGAGAAGCGAAAACAGCGGTACAAAAAGCATAGTTAAGAATAAAATCAACGATAAAATTGCATATAACTTCATTTTAGTTCTCCTTTTTTAGAGTTATTTTATTGACTTATCAATTCTGTTGTTATACAATATTACTTTAACAGCGTATAAAACAGCGTTTAAAATAAAGAATTGAGGTGATCGTGTGGGAAATTATGTTTCACCGATATCAGACTCCGCTCTTGAAATGTTATGCGGACAACTTGAAAATAAGAACAAAATCGAACTTGACGACTACTGGAAATACGGAGTTAAAAGAGGACTCAGAAATGCCGACGGAACAGGCGTTATGGCAGGTCTTACAAAAATATGCTCCGTTGAGGGTTACTATATAGACGATGGTGAAAAAGTGCCGAGAGACGGTGTGCTTAAATACAGAGGCTATAACCTTAACGACTTTGTTGCCGCTTGTGATAGAGAAGACCGTTTCGGCTACGAAGAAATAGCGTGGTTGCTTTTGTTCGGTTCACTGCCGACACAAAAACAGCTTAAAGCTTTCAGAGAGATATTAGCGCAGTGCCGTGAACTTCCTCCCGATTTCGTTGATGATATGATAATGAAAAATCCGTCAAAGAATATAATGAATAAGATGGCAAGATGCGTCTTGTCCTTGTATTCGCTTGACGAAAATCCCGATGACCTTTCGGTCGAAAATGTCTTAAAGCAGTCTATTCATCTCATAGCGCAGCTCCCGATGATAATGTGTTATGCTTATCAGATAAAGAGAAGAATTTTCTACGGTAAGAGTATGTATCTCCACCCCGTAAAGCCGGAATACGACACGGCTCAAACTATTCTCAACGCAATAAGATCGGATAAAAAGTTCACATACGAGGAAGCTCGTCTTTTGGATACCTGCCTTATGATACACGCAGAACACGGTGGCGGTAACAACTCGACATTTGCATCAAGAGTCTTAACTTCAAGCGGAACGGACACCTATTCGGCAATAGCGGCAGCTATCGGTTCGCTTAAAGGTCCAAGACACGGCGGCGCTAACCTTAAAGTATGTGAAATGCTTAGTTGTTTGGAAGAAAATGTCAGCGATATTACAAATGAAGGACAGGTTGCCGACTTCTTGACAAAGGTCATAAGAAAGCAGGCAGGCGACGGAACAGGACTTATCTACGGTATGGGTCATGCGGTTTATACAAAGTCCGACCCCAGAGCCGTTATCCTCAAAGCAAAAGCCGGTGCGTATGCCGAAAAAGTAGGACTTTCCGATAATTACAAATCAATAGAATTAGTCGAACGTCTTACTCCCGAAATATTCAAAAAGGAGAAAGGCGAAACCAAGAGAATGTGTGCAAACGTCGATCTTTATTCGGGATTCATATATAAGATGCTCGGAATACCCGAAGACTTGTTTACACCGCTCTTTGCAACGGCAAGAATAGCCGGTTGGTCAGCTCACAGAATAGAAGAGCTTATGACAGGCGGCAGAATAATCAGACCTGCATACAAGAACGTTTCACTTCCGAGAGAATATGTCGATATCGCAGGCAGAACGGAAGACAGCAATATAGAAGAATACGTTCCGACAGAAGAACGTATATAAGGGAGATTGAGATATGAAAATCAAAAATACATCAAAGGCTTTAAAGCCGAAACACTTTTACATAACGTTTGCGGTGTCACTTGTCATATGCTTGGCTTTGAGATTTTACCATTCGATGAAACTCATAGATACGGAAACAGGCTTTTATTCACCGTCAAACTTCACCGTTACCGTATTTTATGTTGTCCTTGCCATAGCCGGCATATTTATGCTGATAGGCTCATTCCTCTCGGCAAACAACGAAAGCTTTGAACCGGAGAATGTAGTAGGCAAGAACAGACATCTCGGTATAATTTCGATTTTCCTTTCTGTCGGATTTATCATGGAGTTTGCTCAAAGTGCGGTAAATGCTCTTTATGCTAACCGTCAGTCATACTACGGCTATGCAGAAACGAGCGGAATGGCACAGCTTATGAAAAACGGATATGTTCCGAACTTGCTCACATCACTTTTTGCTTTGTTATCCGCACTGTACTTTATCAAGTTTGCGATAAACTGCTTTAAGAAGAATTGCAAGATATCAAAAAGCAAGATTTTCGTCCTTGCACCCGTAATCTGGGGACTTATGAAACTTATTTCGTTCTTTGTCAAGCAGATAAGCTTTATCAGAGTTTCGGATCTTTTCTTGGAAATTGCATCAATATCCCTTGCACTTATATTCCTGTTCTCTTTCGCTCAGTGCATATCGGGCGTTTATTCGGACGTTGCTCAGTGGAGAATAACAGGTGTCGGCTTACCTGCGGCACTGTTCCTCTTAACGCTTAACATACCGAAGTTTGTTTTAACTTTGATAGATTCCGAACGTTATATAGTTTCGGGTTATCCCGTAAATTATGCCGAACTTTTCTTAGGAATTTTCATTCTCGCATTGGTTTTCTCACTTGGCAGAAAACCGAAAACCGCAGAGCCGAAAGAAGTAGTAGAATCAGCCGATGAAGAAACAAACCAAGAGGTCAATAATGAAATCGCTGATGAAAACGCATCAAACGAGAAATAATAAATACAGCAATATCAAGCCCGACCGCTTTACGAAAATGAGCGGTCGGGCGTACCGTTGAACAATATTAAAATAAGGACTGATGAATTTGTTTCTCAGAAACATGGAAATAGCCGCAACGCAGGTACTCATACTTTATGTGATGATATTTGTCGGATTCGTCTGCTGTAAGATAGGGATTTTCACCGAGAAAGCGGCAAAGCTTTCGACAGATCTCCTGTTTTATATCGTTACCGTATCGGTCATAATCAACTCTTTTACATCAATGGAGTTTACGAAGGACAGTGCAAGCCGATTTTTGATATCGCTTTTATGCAACACCGCCACCTTTGTTATCCCGATAATCCTGACTATACCGTTTTTCAAAAAAGAGAAAGACGAGAGGAATCCCATATTCAGGTTCGCATCTATCTACAGTAACTGCGGTTATATGGCTTTGCCCTTGGCTCAGGCTATCCTCGGAGATGAGGGCGTATTTTACTGCTCGACAGGTGTCATCGTTTTTAACATACTGTGCTTTACTCACGGTGTTAAACTGATGACAAGAGAAAAATATAAATTCGGTTTAAAAAAGCTAATATTGAATCCCGGTACGCTCGGAGTGCTTATAGGGCTTCCGCTTTTCATCACAGGTGTAAGCCTTCCCGAAATACTGGCAAAGCCAATCAGCAGCTTTGCGTCTATGAATACACCCATGGCAATGCTGATGTTCGGTGCGTACCTTGCCAACACGGACTTAAAGACAATGTTCAGCGAAAAGAAAGTCTATCCGACCGCCTTTATAAAGCTTGTCGCAATACCGCTTATTTGTATCGGACTTTACAGACTTTGCGGAGTTTCGGGAACGCTTTTGACGGCTTGTGCGATAACGGCGGCATCTCCCAGTGCCAACAACACAATAATGTTTTCGGCAAAATATGACAGAGATACGGGCACTGCATCAAAAACAGTCGCTTTAGTAAGCTTTATCTCGGTTTTCACAATTCCGATAATGGTCGCACTGTCGGAAAGCATATAAAAATCGGTCTTTGCAAAATTTTAATGCAAAGACCGATTTTTTGTCGGAACATTGCGTTGAATAAATGCCCCTAACCCCTTGACATATTTGTATTTTTTGATAAAATTATAATGAATAAGTTTAGACATATTTCGGAAAGGAGGGCTAATATGGCACAGCATGAAAACAGATGTATGCAGTGCATGAAGTCGCTTGAAAACGGTGAAAGCGTATGCTCACGTTGCGGCTTTAGTGCTAATGCCGTTCAGCCTGAACCTTACCTGCCGTTCGGCACGTTGCTCAAGGGCAGATATCTTATAGGTAAGCTGATGAAAAAGACCGTAGACAGTGCGGTTTATATCGGCTTTGATTTGCTTAGTTCAAAAAGCATCGAGATAAGAGAGTTTTTTCCGTTGCCGATAGCACAGCGTTGCGATGACAAAGTTACTCTGACAAATAAGCATGGCTATGAGGATATCTACAGCGAATATCTGCAATCGTTCACTCAGCTTTGGAAAAACCTTATGCGTTTCAGAGGCTTGCCTGCTTTGTTTAATGTCAACGATATCGTCACCTGTTTCGGCACAGCCTATGCAGTGACAGACCACAATGACGGTACTACATTCAGAAAAGTCCTTGAAGGTGCGGACATAGCATCTCACCCGTTTACGCTCAAAAGAACAAAGGAACTTATCGTTCCCATGCTTTCTACCGTCGAGTCGCTCCATACCGCTAATATCGTACACAGAGGTATTTCTCCCGAAACGCTTATTCTTACGTCTGACGGAAGTCTTAAGATAGTCGGTTTCACCATACCGCAGGTCAGAACAACAAAGAACGACGTCCTCTCATCGGTGTATGACGGATATTCCGCAATAGAGCAGTACGGTTTCAACTGGCAACAGGGCGCTTGGACCGACATTTACAGCATCGGTGCATTGATATATAAACTTTTGACAGGCAGAGAGCTTATGAACGCACCAATGAGAATGAACAATGAAGAAATAGAATTTACGGACGAAGAAAAGAGCAGAATACCCGAAAGTGTCAGAATACTTATAAAGCGTTGCCTTGCCATAATGCCGCAAGAAAGAGTCAAGAGCATTGCGGAAATACGAGATGTTTTTGTGCCGTTTGAGGCTAAACCGTCAAGTGTAACAAGGGTCGGATCACCTGCCTACAGAACACAAAACGGTGTACGGGTGAAAATCAGCGACAGGGACATTCCGCAACCGACAAAGGAACTCCCCGAAATATCAAAGCCAAAACAGGCTGTTCCTCAAACCAAGACGTCACAGATGAAAACCGTGACAGTCAACGAGAGAGAACGACTTGAAGAAATGGAAAGAGCAAGACAGCTCAAAGAAGAGCAGCTAAGACGAGCTAAAGATGAAGAAGAACGTCAAAAGCGTGAAAACGAGGAGAGGACGGCTCTTATTCGTTCCGAGGCAGAAAAGAAAAAACAGCTCAAAGCTCAGAAAAAGCAGGAAAGACTCGAAAATTCAAAACTCGGTCAGACTACTCAAAAAGTAAAGCAAAAGGTCAACGAAAAGCGTGAAAAAGCGAAGAACCCCGTTGTGCTTGGAGCTACCATTGCAGTTTCGATAGCACTTGTCGGAGTCTTGATAGTGACGCTGCTTTACGGAACAGTGCTTTACAAGGTGTTCGATGCACCCTCGCTTGATAACGCACTTTCGTCATTTGCGTTTCTCCCGATAAACAAAGATGCAAACAGTGATGACGATGTGAAGTATGTCAGCGTTCCGAACTTTTATGAGCTTACACAAGAATATATCGACAGCAATTCGGCATATGCTAAAAAGTACAACATAGTATATGAATACGACTACTGTGACACGGTAAAGAAAGGCTATGTCTTTAAGCAAAGTATTGCCGCAGAGCAGCAAGTCCCCATCGGAACGACTATCACCGTGTACATCAGCAAGGGCATCGAGATGATAACCATGATAGACGTTAGCAAAATGCCTGTCGAGGAGGCAGAAGAACAGCTTACACAACTCGGATTTGCAGTTATAACAGTTGAGAAATATAACAACGGATTCAAAAAGACCGGAACTGTCAGCGAATACAGTCTGACGGCAGGTGACAGCTATCCCAAGGGTACAGAGGTCACACTCAAATATTGGGGAAAGCCGCTTGCTACCACAAAGCCGCCCGAATCCGACGATACGACAGGTTCGACATCGTCCAACACACAAGAACCCACACGTTGGGGCTTATTCTCACTGCTTGACAGCATTTTCGGTAATTAAGAAAGGTCAATATAATGAAAGATACAAAAACAGCTTTTATAGCAATAGTCGGCTGTCCTAATGTCGGCAAATCGTCACTTTTAAACGTGATGCTCGGTCAGAAGATAGCCATAGTTTCAGATAAGCCGCAAACGACCCGAACAAAGATAATGGGCGTTTTGACAAGAGATGACATACAGCTTGTTTTCACCGATACACCGGGTTATCACAGACCGAGAACAAAGCTCGGAGAAAAGATGATCAAAGCCGTATCCGACAGTATATCGGGTGTCGATGCCTGTCTTTTCGTTGTAGAGCCGTCGGGCGAACTTCGTGAAACAGAGGCGGAGCTTATAGCAAAGTTCAAAAAAGAGAAGATGCCCGTAATTCTTGCAATCAATAAGATAGACACGCTCAAAGACAAGAGCGAACTTATGAGCAGAATAGTCGAAATGTCAAAATACTACGACTACGATGCCGTAGTACCCGTTTCGGCTGTCAAAAACGACGGTGTTGATGCACTTATGGACGAGCTTGATAAACTTGCGTTTCCCTCACCGCACTATTTCCCCGATGATACTCTTACCGACCAGCCGGAAAGAGTTATCGCAGGTGAGATAATAAGAGAGAAAATGCTGCGTTTACTTGATAAGGAAATACCGCACGGAACAGCCGTCAGTATAGAGGGCATGAAAGAACGTCCGGACAGTGATATCATGGACGTCGATGCGGTCATATACTGTGAAAAAGAAAGTCACAAAGGAATAATCATCGGAAAGAAAGGTGCTATGCTCAAACGCATATCCACCTATGCAAGACAGGATATGGAAAAGTTCTTTGACTGCCGAATCAACTTGCAGTGTTGGGTCAAGGTCAAAGAGGGCTGGAGAAACAGGGAAGGCTTGATACACAATTTCGGTTTAGACTGATAAGTGAAAGGCTGTGAGCTGACACAAAATTTACCATGCAACATTTCCCGAAGAAGTTCAAAGAATAATAACAAGAACTTTTGAGGGCGGTGTGATTATGGACGATCGAAACGAGCTTTGGCTCAACTTTTTGAATACGGGCAAGGTAGCCGACTATATCAAATTCTATGAGGCGACAGAAACGGCAAGCGAAAATCCCGACGAAGAGGACGTTAAAGATGCACATAAGAACGAACGGCATAGTAATTCGTGAACAAACGATATCGGAAAACGATAAGCTTGTGACCCTGCTGACGCAAGAAAAAGGCGTTATCAGGGCTTTTGCTCACGGTGCAAAAAGTCCGAGAAACAGAAAAAGCGTTGCAACACAGCTTTTTTGTTACTGCGACTTTGACGTCTATTCGGGCAGGGGAGTCTTTTCGATAGAAGAGGCGGCCGTTAAAGAAACCTTCTTTGAACTTAGAAACAGCATACAGGCTCTTGCATTGGGTCAGTATTTTTGCGAACTTGCCGCAGAGCTTTCTCCAAGAGAGGAAGAGGCGGGGGAGTACCTAAAGCTCATGCTCAACGCACTGTATATGCTTGTAAAAGAAAAGCGTGACAGAAAGCTTTTAAAACCGATAGTTGAGCTTAGATTTCTTACTATGGCAGGCTATATGCCCGACCTTTTAGGCTGTGATGTATGCGGTGCATTTGAAAGCGATATAATGTACTTCAACACCGCAAGAGGCGAGCTTTTTTGCGATAAATGTAACGAAAACAAAGCAAACCTGCCTATTTCCGTCAGCACAGTTACCGCTATGCGACACGTTGCGTTTTCGGAAAGTGACAAGCTGTTTTCGTTCAATCTGAAATCGGGGGCAATGACCGAGTTTAACGAGGCTGTCGAGGAGTACCTGCTAAGGGTAACGATGAGAAAATATAAGACACTTGATTTTTATAAAACGATAGATATATGAATAAAGGGGGAAAAAGCATGGATAAACATTGCAAAGCACTGGAACTTCCCAAAATACTGGAACTTCTTTCGGCACACACAACTTGCGACGATGCAAGGCAAATGGCACTTGAGCTTGAACCCAAGACAAAGCTTTCCGCAGTTCAAACGCTCTTGGAACAGACCGCCGATGCACATATGCTGATGGCAAAATTCGGATCACCCAATTTCGGTGGACTTCGTAACGTCAATAATGCCGTCAGCCGAGCAGAGGCAGGCGGTGTTTTGAATATACCGGAGCTTTTATACATAGCCGAAGATTTAAGAGTTATCCGCTCACTGTCAAACTGGCACGGCGACAGCAACATAAAAACTCATATAGATGGTTTTTTCGATGCCTTGATGCCGAACAAATTCTTGGAGGACAAGATATCGACTGCGATAATAGGTGAGGAAGAGATATCCGACAATGCCTCACCCGAACTTTACGATATAAGAAGAAAGATAAGAGCCGCATCTGCGAGAGTCAGAGAAAAGCTTGATAAGATGACCCACTCTCAGTCAGTCGCAAAGTATTTAAGAGAACCTATAGTTACGATGCGAAACGGAAGATATGTTGTTCCGGTCAAGCTTGAAAACAGAGGCGAAATTTCAGGCTTGGTACACGACACTTCATCAAGCGGTGCAACGGTGTTCGTTGAGCCGACAGCCGTTGTTGAGGCGAACAATGAAATTAAAGTCCTGCAAAGCAAAGAAAAAGACGAGATAGACAGAATTTTAGCAGAGCTTTCGGCACTTGCAGGCTCGTTCGCATCAAGTATAAAGTCAAGCTATGACAATGCCGTTATGCTGAATCTCATCTTTGCAAAGGCAAAGCTTGCTTATGATATGAAAGCCTCCGTACCGCAGATAAACGACAGCGGAATCATAAACTTAAAGAAAGCACGTCACCCGCTCATAGATAAAGACAAGGTGGTCGCAACGGATATAAGGCTGGGCGAGGAGTTTGACACTCTTGTTATCACAGGTCCTAACACAGGCGGCAAAACCGTGTCAATCAAGACGATAGGCTTAATGACGCTTATGACCATGTGCGGACTTATGATACCCGTTGCCGATAGGAGCGTTATCTCGGTTTTTGACCGTGTTCTTGCCGATATAGGCGATGAACAGAGCATAGAGCAGTCACTTTCGACTTTCTCCGCTCACATGACAAATATCATAAGTATCATCGGTTCTGCCGATGAACACAGCCTTGTACTCATTGACGAACTCGGTGCGAGAACAGACCCGATCGAGGGTGCGGCACTTGCAACGGCTATACTCGAAAGACTTCATTTTCAAGGGGCAAAGGTTGCCGCAACGACTCACTATGCCGAGCTTAAAGCGTACGCACTGAGTACACCGAGAATCGAAAACGGCTGCTGTGAATTTGATGTTTCTACATTAAGACCGACTTACAGATTACTTATCGGTGTACCCGGAAGAAGTAACGCTTTTGCGATTTCGACACGTCTAGGAATGGACGAAATGATAGTCGAAAGAGCGAAGGAACTTGTTTCAAGCGAGAATACCAGATTTGAAGATGTCGTAGAAAACCTCGAAAAGAGCCGACAAGAGTTTGAAACGAAAAAGGAAGAGGCAGAAACGCTCAAAGCGCAGGCTGAAATAGACCGTGCCAAAGCGAAAGAATACAAAGAGAGCATAGACGAGCTTAGAGAAAAGGAAATAGAAAAAGCCAGAAGTGAGGCACTTAGAATAGTAGAAAGAGCCAAGAGAGCCTCCCACGCTTTACTCTTTGATCTTGACGAGTTTAAGAAAGAAAAGTCAAAGACAAACGATGCAAACGAGCTTGCAAGACGTGCAAGACAGCAGATAAAGAAAAGCTTGGGCGAACTTGACGAGATAACAAACCCGGTCATATCGAGATTTGAAGATCCGGAGGAATATGTTCTTCCCAGAGAGCTTAAAATTGGTGACAGAGTTCTTCTCAAGGACATAGGCAACGAAGCGGAAGTCATAGCCTTGGAAGATAAAAACGGACTTATCACAGTACAGGCAGGACTTTTAAAAACACGAGTCAAGAAAGAAGATCTCCGCTTGCTGTCGGGCAAAAAGAAAAAGGTAGACAGCAAAGCAAGAACAGTCAGACCGCCTCACGACGAAAGCCGACTTTCGGGTACGGGAAAGACCGAGTGTGACCTCAGAGGAATGAACGTTGAGGAAGGTATCATGGAAGTTGACCGTTTTATCGACCACAGCCTGAGAATGGGCATAGGTGAAGTGTCGATAATCCACGGAAAAGGCACGGGTGTTTTAAGGAAAGGCATACAGGATTATCTAAGACACAACCCGGCAGTCAAGAGTTTTAGACTCGGAACGTTCGGTGAGGGTGAAAGCGGAGTTACGATTGTTACACTAAAATGAACTTTTTTTAAAACAGCTGTCACAAAAGTCAAACTTTTACGACAGGTGTATAAAATTTCGATAAAATCATTGACTTAAGTTTACCAAAGTGATAATATTATTCGGGGTTAATGATAATATATTATATTATTATGAAAGCAGGTAAGCAAAATGGCAAAGGAAATAGGCTATAAGCTGTACGATCTGATACCGTCACAGCAGACGATGTATATCATGGTCAAGTACAGTATTCACAAGCAGGTAATTCAGATACCGTCAGCTATCGTTATCAACGAACAGCTCGATTTTGATTTGCTGAAAAAGGCACTCAATATCGAGTTTGAAAGAAACGACGCTCTCAGACTTCGTTTCACTAAGGTTGATAAGGAAGTTAAACAGTATTTCTTGCCGAGTTACAGCAACAACAACATTCCCGTTCTGTCATTTAAGACAAAGCAGGAAGAAGATGCGTACTTTGAAAAGGACGCTCAAAAGCCTATCAAATTCTTAAAAGACGAAACGTTCAGAATCGTATTCTACAGAACACACGATTCAAAGACAGGTATTTACTTCAACGTATCTCACCTTGTAACAGATGCTCTCGGACAGGCTGTATTTTTCGCAGATTTACTTTCTGTCTATAAGGCACTTAAAACAGGCGGAGAAATGCCTGCACCTCTCCATTCATACGAGGAGCATATGCTCAGAGAGATAAAATATCTCACAAACGACAAGCTCCACGGAAAAGACAGAGAATTTTACATCAACTATTGGAAGAAGGACGGCGAGCCGTTCTACGCAGGTGTTCACGGTCACGACATTCTCGACAAAGCAAGAAAGAAAGACCCGAACATCAGAGTTCCCAAGGTATTCGATCCTATTCACGATAAGACGGATATTATTCGCCGCTATGTTTCTCCCGAAGACACGGAGAAAATATACGAATACTGCAAGAAAGAGCTTGTCATTCCCGAAAATGTCTTTCTTTACGGCTTGAGAGCCCACGCATCAAAGGTCAACTACAGAACACCCGACGTTCTTAATATGCTTATTTGCAGCAGACGTGCCGTCGTTAAAGATAAAATGATGGGCGGCTGTGTTGCTCAACCTTTACAGATAAGAGTTATTACAGAGGAAACAGATACCTTCAGAGAAGCGGTCAACAAGGTTTCCGATTGCAGAAATCAGCTTATAAGACATATGAATTTCCCGTATCTTGAGGCAAGATTCCTCCAGCAGCAGGAGTTCGGCTACACAGCAGATCAGGGTCCGTCATGTTTCATGTTCTCATGGATGCCCCTTGGCTTTGCTATCAAGGAAAGCAACTTCGATGCAGAGTTTAAGGCATACAGCAACGGAAGATTCTCCATGCAGCTTTATATCTTTGCCGTACCCGATGCAAAAACGGGCGGAACGGATTTTTACTATATGTACAGACCGCATACCATATCTGCCGATCAGATAAATCTTCTTCATGATAACGCAATGAAAGCTATCACGGAGGGTTTGGAAAATCCCGACATCACGGTCGGAGAAATACTTGACGATTTAGACGATATTAAATAATTTCAGGAGGCTATCAGCGTGAAAAAGAAAAATGTCAGTCCGGAGCTTATGCAATTAAGACACAAAGTACACCAAATGGGTGAATTAGACACATTACAAACTTTGATTTCAAGAACCTACTCGACCTACGGCGACAGACTGGCGATTGTCGAAAAGAACAAGAAAGAGCTTATAGAGCATACGGCAAGAGAGCTTTGTGAGAATATCTACGCTCTCGGTACTGCTCTTAACGCAATGGGACTTCACGGAAAGAACATAGCTATTCTCGGTGAGGGTTCATTCAACTGGATAGTTGCCTTTTTTGCGGTTTCATGCGGTGTCGGTGTTTCGGTTCCCCTCGATAAGGAGCTTACCGACTACGAGCTTAGCAAACTGATGAAAAAAGCCGACTGTGAGGCTGTTTTCTGTTCAAAGACATATTTCAAAGCCGCAAATCTCCATATGGAGAAAGACGACAGACTTAAGAATGTCTTTACACTCAGCGGCAAGAACGATGATTTCACTTCGATAGACGACCTTATCGCAAAGGGTAAGGAGCTTATCAAAAACGGTGACAAGAGTTACACCGAAACAAAGATAGACAAAGACGACATAGCAGCTATAGTTTTCACTTCGGGTACTACAGGAGCGAACAAGGGCGTTATGCTCAGCCACTATAACTTCGCATCAAACGTTGACGGAATTATAGATACGATATATCAGGAGGCAAGTTCATTCTCGGTACTCCCGATGAATCATGTTTACGAGCTTAGCTGTAACATCATGACGTCGATATACATGAACGCTGTTATTTACATCAATGACAGTCTTAGAAATATCCTGCCGAATATTCAGCTGTTTAAACCCGACGCATTCAACTCCGTGCCTCTCATTCTTGAGGGTATCTATAACGGAATTTGGGCAGCGGCAGAGCAGAAAGGCAAGGCGGACGCACTCAGAAAGCTTGTCAAGTTCAGCGACAAAATGTTGGCACACGGAATCGACCTTCGAAATATACTTTTTGCATCTGTCAGAAAGAATTTCGGTGATACGTTCCCGACACTTGTCTGCGGTGGCGCTCCGTCAAGATTTGAACACGTTGCCGGACTTTATTCGTTCGGATTCAATGTCTATCAAGGTTACGGCTTAACAGAGTCGTCACCGACAGTCACGCTCAACCTTCACGCAGGTACAAGTCCGGAATCAGCGGGCTTTGCATTCCCGAAAGCTAAATTTAAGATAGTCGATCCCGACGAAAACGGTGTCGGTGAAATATGGATAACAGGTGCTAACCTCTTCAAAGGTTATTACAAAGATGAAGAAGCGACCAAAGCGTCATTTGAGGGCGAATGGTTCAAGACAGGTGACTACGGAAGAACAAACGACAAGCATGAGCTGTTCGTTGTCGGAAGAAAGAAGAATCTCATAATTCTCGACAACGGCAAGAATGTTTTCCCGGAGGAGATCGAAAGCAACGTAATGGAGGGCATACACTATGTCCGTGAAGTTATAGCGTTCGAGGCGGTCAAGAACATAAAGGGCAAGGATCACAAGATGATCGTAGCCGGAATTTACGTTGAAACAAGTGATTTCCCCGACAAGAGCAAGGAAGAAATAGAAAAGCTTGTTCTTGACGATGTTTCATCGGTCAACAGGCAGATGTCGTCCTACAAACGAATCCAAGATGTTATGGTTTCCTTTGAGGAGTTCCCGAAAACATCAACACGCAAGGTCGTAAGACAAAAAGTTATAGATGCTTATAATGAAAAGAATACCATAAAAAATTAAAAGAGGGTTGTTATTATGCTTGAAAAACTTAGAGAGATTATTTGTGACTATGCCAATGTCGCACCGGAAGAAATTACCGAGGACACGAATATCAGAAGAGATCTTGCTCTTGATTCACTGTCTTTGATAAACCTTGCGGTTGCGATCGAAAACGAGTTTGATCTCGAAATTTCGGATCGTGATGCCATGGCACTCGAAACCGTTGCAGACGTTTTGAGAATAATCGAAGAAAGTCAAGACTGATAAAAGTCAAATAAGCAATGCAAAAAACTTAGCTGTCGGAATCGAGCGATCGATTCCGACAGCTTATGCTTTTTGTTGAAAGTTCGAGATGCACGAGAAAATCGCATAATGAATCAAGTGCGGACAGCTGAGCTATGGGTGGGACACCCACACCCGATTATATCCGCTTAGAGTCTGTTCTGACTTTGATGTCCGCCGTCGAACTTTCGCCGCCCTGCTACGCACCCCGGCACCCCACCCGATGACTTAACCCACCACACAGCGAAACTTACAATCTACTGCCTACTCCCTATAACCTACTACCTAATTTGTTACATTTTCCCAAAAATTCCCACCATTTTACTAAGAATTTCTACATACAATAATTCATATGAACTTGCTATGAATTAAAAAGTGTGATATTATACATTTGTAAGAATCGGAGGTGATTATTTGAAAATCTCAACAAAGGGCAGATACGGACTGAGAATTATGATAGACCTTGCCGCAAACGGTGTTGACGGCTGCGTGTCGATCAAAGATATAGCCGAGAGAGAGGGACTTTCCGACAAATATCTTGAACAAATCATAAATCTTCTCAGTAAACACGGTTTGGTAAAAAGTATCCGTGGTGCTAAGGGCGGCTATCTTCTCACGAGAACGCCCGAAAATATCACAGTCGAGGATATCCTCCTTGCAACCGAGGGCAGTCTTGCTCCCGTCGCCTGTGCGGCTGACAACGATATGTGCGACAAGTATTGTGACTGCGCCACGAGTGTGATATGGTCGGAAATTTACAATGCGATAGTTGGGGTAGTCAGAAATATCACTTTAGCCGATCTTGTCGAAAGAACAAAAAACGGTGCTTGCGGAAGTTGTAACGTGTGATTCAGACTTACTGTAAGCAGACGTTTATCGTACATAAAAAGAATATTGTTTATTTTGAAAGGACTGAAATATATGAAATTTGTTTATGCTGACAATGCAGCGACAACTGCGGTTTCACCTAAAGTTTTGGAAGCAATGCTCCCGTACATGAAAGAACAATACGGCAACCCGTCAAGCCTTTATGCGTTCGGTCAGACGGCTCACAGAGCGGTCAATAAAGCAAGAGAACAGGTTGCGGTGGTTCTCGGCTGTGATGCTAACGAAGTTTACTTCACTTCAGGCGGCTCGGAGGCTGATAACTGGGCAATAAGAGGTGCGGCTTTGCTCGGAGCAAAGAAAGGCAAAAAGCACATAATCACATCAAAGATCGAACACCATGCCGTTTTGCACACTCTCGCAAAGCTTGAAAAAGAGGGCTTTACGGTCACATATCTTGACGTTTACGAAAACGGTATCGTCAAGGTCGAGGACGTTAAAAACGCAATTACCGATGATACTTGTCTTGTCACTATAATGTACGCTAACAATGAAATCGGAACTATACAGCCCATCTCGGAAATAGGCGCTGTTTGTAAGGAAAAAGGTGTTATTTTCCACACAGATGCGGTTCAGGCAGTCGGTCATGTTAAGATAGATGTTAAAGCGGAAAATATAGATATGCTCTCACTTTCAGGTCACAAGTTCCACGCTGTTAAGGGCATAGGCGCTCTTTATTGCCGCAAGGGACTTCGCTTTGAAAATCTCATCGAGGGTGGCGCACAGGAGTCAAACAGACGTGCCGGAACGGAAAATGTTCCCGGTATTGTAGGCTTGGGTGTTG
>CAYWDD010000005.1:0-22328 GCA_964456935.1 uncultured Faecalibacterium sp.
GTTATTGTGAAGTCTATTTATTTTTTTGGTGTTGCACTTGATATTATAATCTGCCGGGTGCCGGGGTGCGGAGCAGGGCGGCGGGCTGACCTGTAGAAGTTTCTGAAAACTGTGAAAAAATGTGCAGATTCGCAGTAAGCAATGTCGGATTTGTGCAGCCTTTAAGTTTTCAGCTTAACCGACTTTCATCAGCGGGGCGGCAGCTTGGCACCCCCACTCGCCTACGGCTCGTGGGGGTACGCAAGCTGCCGCCGTTACGCTCCGCAACCGCCTGCGCCGTTACGCTCCGCAACCGCCTGCGGCGGTCGCTCCGCGCCCCTCACCTCAAATTCACCGATAAAAAGTAAAAGATCCGCACTTCTCGGTGCGGATCAATTGATAGCCGTTTAATTATTTAACAGCGTCTTTGAAGCCCTGACCTGCCTTGAATGACGGTACTTTTGTAGCCTCAACGGTGATTGTTTCACCTGTTCTCGGGTTGCGGCACTCTCTTGCTGCTCTTTCCTTAGCCTCAAATGTACCAAAGCCGATGAGCTGAACCTTGTCGCCTGCTGCTACTGCCTCTTTGATAGCGTCAAGAACTGCTGAAACTGCCTTGTCGGCGTCCTTCTTTGTAAGCTCGCTCTTGAGAGCAACTGCGTTTACTAATTCGGTTTTATTCATGGTCTATGTTCCTCCAAAAATATATTTCCATAAGGTCTTGCCTTATTGGTTTCCTGTGTCTTTTTTAGCCTCGTCCCAAAGTCTGTCAAGCTCCTCCAATGTAGAGGACTTCATATCTATATTACGCTGTGCGGCAAGTTTCTCGACCTTTTCAAAGCGAGATATAAACTTGTCCGTTGTGTGCGTAAGAGCCTCCTCCGGGTCTATATCGACAAATCTTGCAACGTTGACAGCCGAGAAAATCAAATCTCCGAGTTCGTCAAGTATCTTCGATTTATCTTTGCTTGCAACAGCCTCTTTAAGTTCGGCTGTTTCTTCGCTGACTTTATCAAAAGCTCCGCCGACATCGTCCCAGTCAAAGCCGACTTTTTTAGCTTTCTTCTGAACCTTTTCGGCTCTCATCAAAGCCGGAAGTTCTCTCGGAATCGACTGCATGACAGATGTCTGGGTTTCCTGATGCTTGGTCTTTTTCTTTATCTCGTCCCATTTAACAAGAACATCGTCTGATGTTTCGGCACTCTCGTTTGCAAAGACGTGAGGGTGTCTTATTATAAGCTTTTTGCAAACACCGTCGCACACATCATCAAAATTAAAGCCGCCCTGCTCGGTTTCTATCTGAGCGTGAAAGACGACCTGCATCATTACGTCACCGAGTTCTTCGCAAAGAAGTTCCTTGTCGTCCTTGTTAAGTGCCTCAATAACTTCGTAGGTTTCTTCTATGAAGTTTTTCTTAATGCTTTGATGATCCTGTTCTCTGTCCCACGGACAGCCTTCGGGAGTTCTGAGTATCCTCATAATTTCAACAAGATCGTATGCGTCGTATTTATCTTTGAATTTAAAGTTATCTACCATTTTCGCACCTCTTGATAAACGGGTGATAATACTCGGTCAAAGTTACCTAGTGTATTTTACCCTAATAATTTAAGTTTTTCAAGTACTTTTGCAATTTTTTCCCCTTTTGGCAACATTTCTATATCATCTTTTGCAAATCCTTTTATTAAAAGCAAAATTACAAAGTACACAACAGCTCCTACGACTATTGAAATGAATGTTGAAACGGTGTTTCCTACACCGAGCTTGCCGTTTAAGAGAGAATATACAAGGTATGCCGCACCACCGCACATTGCACCTGAAATCAACGGTTTTAAGAATACCGACACGAAATCGGGTTTGACCTTGGTTTCCTTGATAAGTGCGATAAGGTTATACATGACTATTATAACGTAACAGGCAAGTGAGCTGTACGGAGCGCCTTTTATGTTGATTTCGGGATTGCCTACGAGTACAAAGTTCAATATTATCTTAGCAACCGAGCCTAATATCATGGACTTTATCGGAACGTCCATTCTGTTGACGGCATGGAGCATATTCGTAAGCGGTGTTGAAATTGCGTAGAATGCCATAGGAAGTGCGTAAGCGAAAAGTATAGGCCCTGCTATAGGTACGATAGACGGTCTGTTTGAGCCGTAAAGCAGCTGCATTACGGGAGATGACAAAGCCGCAAGTCCGAATCCTGCCGGCATACCTATGAGCATGGTTATTCTGAATACAGAATCTATATTCTGCTTTATCGCTTTTTTATCCTTGTTCAGCCATGCCGCAGAAAGCATAGGGATAACGCTGACACCGAGTGTCATGGTGATCGTCGGAATAAGATTCTTAACGTCTATTGCAAGACCGTAAACACCGTAAAGATATGTAGGAATATCTTTGTCAAGCACCTGTGCCGTTTCAAGTGACCAAGCATACATTTGCTTTATTGTGTCACCGCCTATCTCCATAGCGTAAGCAAGTCTGTTCTTAACTGTAACCGAGTCGATAAAGTTGCTGACGCTGAGAACGACCGAACTTATTGCAACGGGAATAGCGATGCTGATGATCTTCTTTGCCGTTTCTTTAAATCCGAGCGGTTCGGGTGAGTTTATAAGCTCTTCCCTTGTGAAAGCACCGCCTGTCACCTTGTTTCTTATCATAAGGTATAACATTCCGCAAAGCGAACCTATGGTTACACCGAAAACAGCCGCTGCGGCAGCATACGGATATATAGCGCTCAATGCCTCCTGCTCTGTTGTAACAAGAGTGCCGAACACTTCGACCGCTTCACCGTTTGCCGAGGAAAAGACTTTCATCCCGTATGTCATGACACCGTACGCCATAGCAAGACCTAAGACGAGCTTTCCAGCCGCCTCAATGACCTGTGAAACACCCGTGGGATACATATTTCTTGTACCCTCATAGTATCCTCTGTATGACGACATCATGCAACAGAAGAAGATGCAAGGTGCTATTGCGATTATGCTGACAAAGTTTTCGGGAGTATATATAAGATATTTCGAATACGGATATGCAATCGCTATCAAAAGCACAGTGCCGAATGTACCGACAATCAAAAACAGCTTTTGAGCGACCTTAAATATCTGTTGAGCCTGTCTGAACTTATTTTCGGCTATACTTTCCGAAACAAGTCTTGATATTGCGACAGGCAAGCCTGCCATGGAAATTGTGTAAAACGGCATATAGATATCATATGCCTGCTGGAAATAGCCCTTGCCTGTTTCTCCGATTATCCAGACAAGCGGTATTTTATAGATCATGCCTATGACCTTGACTATCATTGTCGATACTACAAGTACAGTAGCCGCATTCAGAAGATTCTGTTTCTTTCGCTGAGCCATGTTAACCACCTTTCTTTACCCTAAAAATTCGTGTAAAAGCGAATCGTCGGGAAGTTTAGTTTTATCAAGTGTTTGAAGTCGTGAAAGCTTTTCGATATACGTCTGTGCCTTAGCGTAATATACGCTGTCGGATTTTATATGTGTCAGGAGCTCTGTAGCAAGTTCCTTATAAAGACAAAGCTCATACGGGTGTATGGAGTCTATCTTGACGTCCGCTCTGTCGCTGAACGGGAAAAGATATCTGTCCTCCCCTGTTCTGACGCCTTTCCAAAGGTAAAACGTAAAATCTACCGGACTGTTTCTGAACTGATAATCTCTTATCATTCTTCTTATGAATCTTATGTCACGCTTTGTAAAGTACACCTTGTTTTCATCATACACTCTTGATGAAACGCTGACATAAAGTTTTATAAGCTCCTCACCCTCAAGTGGGTCTGTTATAAGAGGGTTCAATGCATGAAGTCCCTCGACTATAACAACGTCATCTGAACCTATTTCGACCTTTCGGTCGTTTTCTATAGGTGTTCTTGTGGAAAAATCAAATCTCGGAAGTAAAACTTCACCTGTAGTTATCAAAGTCTTAAGACAGAAGTCGATTTTTTCTATATCAAGTGCATGAACTGTTTCAAAGTCGGGTGAACCGTCGTCGAATTTCGGAGCAAATCTCTGGTCTTTATAAAAGTCATCAAGTGAAACGGTTATTGCGTTTCTGCCTGTCGCTTTTACAAGTGAGCAGATTATTCCTGCTGTTGTGGTTTTTCCCGATGAACTGGGTCCTGCAAGCATGACAAGTTTTCTTCCGCCTGTTGAAACTATCATGTCGCTTACTCTTTCGAGTGATTTTTTGTAAGCATTTTCACATTTTGCTATATATGAGTCCGCATCTGTGTTTATGCTTTCGTTGATACCGTTTAGTGTGAATTTTGACACAAATTTCACCCCTTGCTTATTTTGAGCAAAACTCGATTATTTTTTCTTTTCTCTTTATTATCTCTTGAAATTTATTTATATATTCATACGGATACTTAAAGTTATACACCCTTTCGATTTCGTCACCGTATGGGTTTTTAAGCTTGCTTACAGCTCCTGCTCCCAAGGCTATGACCGTATGACATTCTTCCATCATATAGACGTTATAAAGGCATTCGTGACCCTTCTTTGCCCAGCCGACATTCTCAAAGTTTCCGAGACACTTTGACTGGCGGTACATATAATAAGGTTCATAGCCGTTTGCCGTGAGCTTTTCGCTTGCCAAAGTCAGCATTCTTCCGCAAAGCTCGGCATCATTCGTTTCAAGGTGATCGGTCGCTATTGTTGACGATCTTTTCTTTGAAAGCGTATGTACGGTTATGCTTTCGGGAGAAAGTGACAATGCCGTATCTAAAGTCTTTGCAAAGCTTTCGAATGTGTCTGTGGGGAGTCCTGCTATAAGATCAGTATTTATATTGTCAAAACCGTTTTCCCTCGCCTTTTTCATAGCCTCCAAAGTTTGAGCGGAATTGTGTTTTCTTCCTATTTCTTCAAGTACACTGTCATTGAACGTCTGCGGATTTATGCTGATTCTCGTACAGCCGCTTTGTTTAATTTCTTTAAGCTTTTCGTCCGTCA
Organism: uncultured Faecalibacterium sp.; assembly: GCA_964456935.1. Taxonomy (GTDB): domain Bacteria; phylum Bacillota; class Clostridia; order Oscillospirales; family Acutalibacteraceae; genus UBA6857. The sequence goes on from CAYWDD010000005.1 coordinate 4,947, forward strand.
CCGTGTCGGGACGACCTGCCTCGACTGTGTATTCCTCAACTGTCGAAAGGTCGAAATTCTCGGCTATCGCAGTGCTTATTCTTTTGTACTGTTCAGCTGAAAGCGTTGTCGGAGTTCCTCCGCCGTAATAGACCGATTCAAGGCGTAAACCGAGATCTTTCACCGCTTTGCCTGTAAATTCTATCTCTTGACAAAGCTTATCTACATATTCGGGCATGAGCTTTTTAGCCTGTTCGTTTGAATGTGACACGAACGAACAATAGCTGCATCTTGTCGGGCAAAACGGAATCGAAATATACAGTGAAAACGAATTGGGTCGGCTTTTTTCGATTATCGGTGCTTCGTTTTTGGCAACCGTTAATGCAAGATTTGACTTTTCTTCGCTTACGAACAGTTCGTTTTTAAAGTAATCAAGTGCTTTTTCCTCACCGTCTTGCATGACGTGTTTTGACATAAGTTTTGCAGGTCTGACACCTGTTAAAATGCCCCAAGGCGGTGTGTAACCTGTTATATCAGACAGCACCTTAAAAAGCAACTGCGCCATTTTCTTTTCGCAGGCATTATCAAACCGATCACAGTTTTCGACAAAGCATTCTTCTTCCCGTACCTTAGAAGAAAAAACAGCTTTCACATAAATTATATCGCCGTTTTCTTTCTTTATTCTTTCCGTCGTGACGTAATTTCCGCTTTCGTTCCTTTCATGAAACACCGTAACGTCATCGGGGAAGAAAATTCTTGACAGTTTTTCCATTTCGTAATGAAACGGATGATCTATAATATTGAGATTCATTTGATATTCTCCAAATATCGGTTATATTTTCGCTCTCTTGACAGCGTTGTTTCTTCACCGTGACCGCACAAAACTTTATAGTCGCCCGGAAGTGAAACAAGCTTTTTAAGTGAGCGTATGAGCATAAAGAGGTTGCTGTTTTCAAAGTCGGATCTTCCGATGGAATCTCTGAACAAGACATCGCCCGTAAAGAGCAAACCGTCTGTTATATAACAAACTTCACCCATGGTGTGACCCGGTGTATGTAAGACCTCTATCGTGTGACTGCCGAAGTTGAGCTTATCGCCCTCATCTACGGTGATATCGGCTTTTGTGCTTTTAAACGCTCTCTCGTATGCGGTTTCACCGTCTATAAAGCGGTAGTTTTCCAAAAATTCGGCATCTTCCTTGCCTATGACGATTTTTCCGCCGAATTTTTCTTTTATGTATGCCGCACCGCAGATATGATCCATGTGACCGTGCGTTAAAAGTATGTATTCAAGCTCTTTAACACCGTTTTCTTCAAGGAAACGTTCAAGCTGTATGCAATAAAATCCGGGGTCTATGAGCAAAAATTTTCCGCTTTCTTCGTCTTTTAAAAGATAGCAGTTTGCCTGATATGAACCGAGAGGTATTGTCTTGTAAATCACGCTGTCAGCCTCATTTCTTTTTCCATTCGTCTGTGTTGAAAAGTATGGTAACAGGACCGTCGTTTAAAAGTTCGACCGCCATGTGCGCTCCGAACTCACCTGTCTGTACGTTTTCCACTCCGAGCAAGCGAAGTTCATCGCAGAACTTCATGTAAAGCTCATTCGCCTTATCCGGCTTTGCAGAGCCTATGAAGGACGGTCGTCTGCCGTGTGAAACATCGGCACAAAGCGTAAACTGAGAAACAACAAGTGCCGAACCGCCTACGTCTAAAAGAGAAAGGTTCATCTTATCGTTTTCATCTCTGAAAATGCGAAGTTCCGCTGTCTTTTTTGCAAGCAGTTTCATCTCGTCTTCACCGTCGCCCTCAACAACTCCGAGAAGAACAAGGTAGCCTTGCTCTATTTCGCCTGTGATTTTATCGTTAACAGTCACCTTTGCGTGACTTACTCTTTGTATAACAGCTTTCATGTTATCCTCCCTTATTTAAAGTCCCGATCTTTCAACACCTAAAACACCGTCGATTTTCTTAAGTCTTGTCATAACGTTGTTCAGATGTTCCGCACCGTTTACCGTGATAGTCATGTACATTTCACTTCTGCCGTCATTTGTGTCTTTTGCTACGACATTGTGTATCATGACGTGTATTCCGGCAAGCGTGCCTGTCAAATCGGCAAGCATTCCGACTCTCGAAATGCAGGTTATCATAAGCGTTGCCTTGTATTCACTCTTGGTGTTCTTATCCCAATAAGCCTTGACCCAACGCTCCGGCTCACTTGCCGCAGAAATATTTTTCGGTACGTTCGGGCATTCTCTTGTGTGAATGGATACACCGTGTCCTCGTGTAATAAAGCCGATGATATTGTCACCCGGCAGAGGATTACAGCATTTTGAGAACTTGACAAGGCAGTTGTCTATTCCCTCGACGATTATTCCGTCTGTACTCTTAGTGCGTCTCGGAGTAGAAATAACCGTTTCCTCACCCGGCTCTTTTACGGCAAGCTCTTTGACAAGCTTATTGTAGTCATCTCTTATCCTCGGCATAAGCTTGACTATCGAAATTCCTCCATAGCCTATTGCTGCAAAGAAATCATCTATGCTCTTACAGTGCTGTCTTTCGGCTAGCTTTGAAAGATATTCCTGTAATTGAGCGTCTGTGAAGTTGATTCTGTTGTGTCTGAACTCTCTCTCGACTTCTTCCTTGCCCTGAATTATATTCTCTTCACGGCATTCTTTCTTGAACCAATTCTTTATCTTACTTCTCGCAGCAGAGGTGTGAGCAAATTTCAGCCAATCTCTGCTGGGTCCTTTGTTCTGTGCGGAAGTTGTGAGTATTTCTATTATTTCGCCTGTGTTGACAACGTAGTCAAGAGTTTTTATTCTTCCGTCAACCTTAGCGCCGACCATTTTGTTGCCGACAGCAGAGTGTATAGCGTACGCAAAGTCAACTATAGTCGCACCCATGGGAAGGTTTATAACATCACCCTTAGGTGTGAATACGAATACTTCTTCGGGTACAAGGTCGCTTTTTATCGTTCTTACGATGTCTTCAACGTCCTCGGCATCTTTCTGTTCTTCAAGCAGCTGTCTTATCCATGCAAGTCTGTCCTCAAACTTTGCCTTACCGTTGATTCCGAGTTTGTATTTCCAGTGAGCCGCAATACCGTATTCAGCTGTCTGGTGCATTTCCCACGTTCTTATCTGAACTTCAAACGGTATGCCCTCTTTGCCGATGACCGTAGTATGAAGTGACTGGTACATATTCGGCTTGGGTGTGGAGATATAGTCTTTGAATCTTCCCGGTATCGGTGTGTACATATCATGGATAATTCCGAGACAGTTATAGCAGTCATAAACGGAATCAACTATGAGTCTGACGGCATATATGTCGTATATTTCGTCAAGGCTCTTGTTTTGCATATACATTTTTCTGTATATTCCGTGAACGCTCTTGATTCTGCCTTCTATGTGTGCATTCGGAACTGTCTTTGTTACACGCTTATATATTTTATCTTTGATTTCTTCAAGATATTTATTTCTCGATTTTCCTGCAAGTTCAAGTGATTTTTGAATCTCACTGTAAGCAACGGGATCGAGGTATCTTATGGCAAGGTCCTCAAGTTCCTCTTTAAAGCCTCTGATACCTAAGCGGTGAGCTATCGGGGCATAAATTTCCAAGGTTTCAAGAGCTTTGTCACGTCTTTTCTGCTCGCGCATAAACTCCAGAGTACGCATATTGTGAACTCTGTCGGCAAGTTTAATTATGATGACTCGGATATCCTGATTCATTGCTATGAGCATTTTTCTCAGGTTCTCCGCCTGTCTTTCTTCCTTTGTCGTCAAAGAAACAAGACCGAGTTTCGTTACACCGTCAACGAGATTTGCGACGCTGACTCCGAACATATCTTTTACTTCATCGTATGTGACCTTGGTATCCTCAACAACGTCATGCAGCAATGCGGCACACACGCTGTCACAGTCCATGCCCATATCAATGAGTATCTGAGCGACCGATATCGGGTGAATGATATACGGCTCACCCGACAGTCTCATCTGTCCGTTGTGCGACTGCTCGGCAAGCTGATAGGCTTTTTCGACCTTTGCTATCTCCTTAGAACTGTAAGCCGCAACAATAGAGCTATGCAGTTTTTCATATAAAGTTTTTACATCGTCCGCCATTGTTATCACCTGCCCGCAATCAAATGTCTTTAAGTTTTTTAAGTATAGGTGCACAATCAAGCTCGACCTTGCTTTGGTCGGGAGTGAGCCTGAGTTCACCGTCCTGTGTTCTTTCGACTAAACCAAGCTCACAAAGAGCCTCTGTTGCGACAAGCACCTTGCAATGGTTCTCACCGTCATCGCCCAGTCTGTAGCAGATAAGCTCTGCATCGTCTGCTACGGTTTTATTCTGCTTTATGTATTTGTAAACTTTGACAACGTCATTTCTTTCGGTCAAAGCCGTCTGTCTTTCGTTTATTTTAAGCGGTTCATTACGCATTATCTTTTCATATGTGCGTCTTGAATCAAGGCATTTGACATCATCTGTCACAGCATCTTTTATTTCTCTTATATGTACGCTGACACGGGTTTCTCCCATATACTCGTTTCTGTCGAGTTTAACGGCTGCATCTATAATGTCGCCTTTCTTGTAATTAAACTCTTGCGGTGTAGTCGAAAACTTCATCGCTGTAAGCGTTGATCTTGAATTTGAGAGAGTTAAGCGTAAATGCTTTCCTCCGCCTACGGGAGATATGTTCTCGATTTTCATATTGCAAAGAGCGAAAAGAGGCTGGGGATTGCCTGCTCCGAAAGGCTCTAAGAGATCAAACATATCGAGAATATCAACGGATATGCCCTCGGGATTAAGTCTGAAGTCTGTTCTGACTGTCGGGTAAGGCATCTCAACGGTTTTAGCGTAATCGTTGACCGTTCTTCTGAATAAAGCTATGTCCTCATGCTTGACACCGAAACCTGCCGCAAGGACGTGACCTCCGAAATGTGTCAGCATATGTCTTGCCGAGTTTATGGCATCATAGAGTGAAAAACCCTCTATACTTCTTCCCGAGCCTTTCGCCTCAACTCCGTCACTTGTTATGACTATACAAGGCTTTCCGAATCTATCGACAATTCGTGAGGCAACTATTCCTATAACTCCGCCGTGCCAGTTCATGCCGTCAAAGACAAGAACACGGTCATATATCATCTGCGGATTTTCTTCAAGCTGTTTCATCGCCTCCGACATGATATCGTTTTCTATCTGCTGTCTTTTTGCGTTACACTGTTGAAGCATTCCTGCGGTTTCAAGAGCTTTGTCATAGTCATCGCTTATTAAAAGCTCAACGGCAAGTGAGGCGTGCTCCATTCTGCCCACTGCATTTATTCTCGGCACTATAGAAAAGGCAACAGTCGTTGAATTGACCGTTTTTCCGCCCATTCCGGCAACCTCTTTAAGTGCGATAAGTCCGGCTCTTTGAGTATGATTTATCTTTTCGACACCATATCTTACAAGCACTCGGTTTTCGCCTGTCAAGGTCACGACATCTGCAACTGTACCGATAGTGACAAGATCTCCGAACTCGTCAAGCAGCATTTCGGCATCATCGGGATCGGACATTGCACACACAAATTTAAACGCAACTCCCGCACCCGACCACTCATCGAATTTAAGCGGATTATCGGGTCTGTGCGGATCGACTATAGCCTCAGCTTTAGGCAGCTTTTCCGGAACTTTATGGTGATCTGTAATGACAAGTTTCATTCCAAGCTCGTATATTCTTTCGCTTTCGTTAAGAGCCGAAATTCCGTTATCAACCGTAACTATAAGTTTTGTTCCGTTTGCCGCTATTTTTTCTACGGCACTTACGTTCATTCCGTAGCCCTCTGTGTTTCTGTCGGGGATATAGTAATCGACATTCGCACCTTGAGCCTCAAGGAAAGAATAAAGTATCGCAGTCGAAGTTACACCGTCGGCATCATAGTCGCCGTAAACGGTTATTTTGTCACCGTTTGACAGAGCGTTTTCGACAGCCTCGACCGCTTTGTCCATATCTTTTATCTCAAAAGGATCTGAGAGAACTGTTTCGTGTGAGCAGAAATCTTTTATTCTTTCGTCATTGTCCATTCCTCTGGAAATAAGAAGTGATGCCGCAATCGGGTCTATATCATATTTTTCGGCTATTTCCATAGCACGGGTCTTATCTATTTTCGGTATTATCCACTTCTTTCTGCTCATGTTCTCACCACCTTTTTTAACTTTATTATCAGACGGTAACTCTCATCGGTTCGTCTTTTTGTTTTCTTATTAAAGCACCTGTTTCAAATTCCGCATCACATTCAAAGGAGAATTTCATCATTGCTTTATTCGTGCTTTCGATAGGCTGACCGTCTTGATCTTTAAGCGACGTTGCTTTTATCAAGGTCGGTTTCTTGCCTTTTTCTAAAATTTCTATCTCATCGCCCTCAAAGAATCGGTTTCTTTGGGTACAGTAAACAACACCGTTTTCGCATTTGTCCACGACCGCCACAACGTCCCATTCACGGTTGTAGCCGCCTTTATAGCTGACGTTTGCGTCGTCTTTCGGATCACCGTAATAAAAGCCTGTGCAGTAATCTCTGTAGCTGACCTTTCTCATTTCGTCAAGCACCCATTGTTCGGGTCTGTAATCTTTTGAGGGATTTTCAAAATATCCGTCTATCGCTTTTCTGTACGCATTGGTGACAACTGCGACGTAGTAGGCTGACTTGGCTCTGCCCTCTATCTTAAAACTCGTTATTCCTGCCTCGATCATTTCGGGGATATGCTCGATCATGCACATATCTTTGGAATTTAAGATGTACGTTCCACCGTTTTCTTCGCCCACGGGAAAATACTCGCCCGGACGGGTTTCTTCCATGAGATGATATTTCCATCTGCACGGCTGGGCACAATCGCCCCTGTTTGAATCTCTGCCCACGAGGTAATTTGAAATAAGGCATCTTCCTGAGAAAGATACGCACATAGCCCCGTGTACAAAACATTCTATGTCTATGTCATCGTCAAGGTGGTCCCTGAGCTGACGTATTTCTTTCATTGAAAGTTCTCTTGCGGTAACTATTCGTTTTGCTCCCAAATCGCAAAAAGCTTTGGCGGCGGCATAGTTGACTACACCTGCTTGGGTCGAAATATGAATTTCAACATTCGGGGCATATTTTTTCGCATATTCAAGAACACCTAAGTCGGAAATTATGAACGCATCTACACCGCAGTCGGCTGCGTGTTTTAAGAACTTCGGCAGCTCGTCAAGCTCATCGTTTCTCGGCAAGACGTTACACGTCAGGTACAGCTTTACTCCGTTTTCGTGGCAAAATTTCACAGCCTCTTCAAGCTGTTCATCGGTAAAGTTTGCCGGTGATGCTCTCATTCCGAAAGTTTTTCCTCCGAGATAAACCGCATCAGCACCGAATTTTACGGCAACTTTGAGTCTTTCCATATCCCCTACAGGGGCTAAAAGTTCGGGCTTTTTCATCTTTCTTCCTTTCGATTTTTCCTTAATTTTGTTTCGGCTTTACTTCTTTGTTTAGCACAATTCGTAATTCCCCCGAAAACGGAGGAATTACGAACAAAATCTGTGTAAACCTTTAATTGCTGTTATTGTCGTTGATGACCTGAAGAGAATCTCTCTGGAACTGGTCATATGTGCTTGAAAGATAAATCTTGCCCTTGTTGTTGTGACAGAAGAAATAGTAGTTCGTGTCACTCGGGTTAAGAGCCGCCTTTATCGCATCAAGACCGGGGTTACATATAGGTCCGGGAGGAAGTCCTTCGACCTTATATGTGTTATATGAATCCGAGTAGATCTGTGCAAGGCTTGAATCCACCTGAGACTTAACGTGATTCGTTACATAGTCTGAAGTCGAGTCGCACTGAAGATTCGGGAAAGTCGAGGACTTAAGTCTGTTGTGGATAACCGATGAAACGTCCTCCATCTGACTTGTGTTAGCCGCCTCTTTCTGGATAATAGACGCGATTATCAATATCTCATCTCTTGTGTAACCGAGTTTTTTAGCCTTGGTATCATACTTTTCTTTCCATTTCTTTTCCGAGTTGTCAAACAGTTTCTTTAAAACGGATACTGCGTTCTCGTTTTTGTAAAACTCGTAGGTATCGGGGAAAAGATAGCCCTCAACTCCGAGGTATCTCGCCTCGCTCTTGGGAATATCGTAATAGAAATCATACTGCTTTGCAACGGATTCTATATTAGCGTAGAGCTTACTTGCGGAGCATACACCTTTCTTTTCAAGTCGCTCAAATATCTGGGTTATAGTCCAGCCTTCGGGGAACGTAACGCTGACAGTTTCCGCACCGCCTCCGTTACTCTCCTTGACGGTGTTGAGCATTCCCTCAAGTCCCTGCTTCGGCTCAAGGTCATATATGCCCGCAAGGTAGCTGACCTCATGATATTCGCCCTTTGAATCGGTATAACCGTCAAAGTGTCTGTACTTTGCAAAAAGTGTGCAAAGGAACTTTTGCTTGATAAGTCCCGCATCGTGAAGAACGTCAATCACGTCGCCCATATCGGGGTCGGCCGGAACTTCGACTCTGACAAATTCTTCGGAACGGTTTATCGCAAGGATATCGCCTATTGCCGACATTGCCATGGTCGTGAATATTGTCGTAAATACAGCGGCAATCACGATAAACAAAGCCAAGGTCGCAAGTCTTGATTTAGCGGAAGTCGTTCTCATTCTGACTTTACGCTTTTCACCTGTCGGCGTCTGTGTTGCTCCTTGTGTCGGAGCCGGAGCTTGCGCCGGTTTCTTTATGGTGTTGCCCCTTGAAACGGTAGCGTAGCTCGGCTGTTTCGGTTGGCTTTCACGAACAGGTACTTCCTTCTTTACAGTCGGAGCTGTCGTTTCTCTCTTTGTTGTCGGCTGCTGTGTAGGTTTGATATTTTCCTGCAAACCGAGTTCTCTTTCAAGCTCATCGAATTTGCGGTACATCGCCTCTTTACGTTTTTGCTCGGACTTTCTTTCGCTTGCACTGGAAAAAGCCTCAAAGTCATATTCAAAGCTGTCTGACGCCTCTTCGTCAATGTGTACGACAAACTTTTCTCTGTCACGGTCCGATGCCTCCGAGGGTGACAGCCTGCTGCTTATATCGTCATTTGACGGCTTTGTAAACAGTTCTGTGGGGTCAAAATCGAATCGACCCTTGTATTCCTTATCGTCCATGCAAACACCTCCTGCTTTTTACATTTTCTCTTTATGTTATTGCACAACGCATTATTCGCATTGCATTGATGCAAGTATAGACATTGCCTTTTCTTCGCCTACGAATTTCGAGGCTATCAAAGCTCCGAATTTAAGCGAAACACCCGCTCCCCTTGCGGTGATAAATTTGTCGTCACAGACAACGTATTCTTCCGATATCTCGGCTGAATCAAGCTCTGCTTGGAATGACGGAAAAGCCGTAGCTTTTTTGCCTTTAAGAAGTCCCTTGTGTCCGAGTATGGACGGTGCGGCACAAATGGCACAGACGTACTTGTCATTCTCGGCACAGTAATCTATAAACGACTGAACCTTCGGTGAATTTTCAAGATTCGGTGTACCCGGAATACCGCCCGGAAGTACGATCGCATCTAAGCCGTCGGTCACTGCCTCGCTTATCTCTATATCGGACACAACAGGTATGCCGTGAGAGCCGACAACCGTCTTTCCCGTAACACCGACCGTTTTGACCTCGACACCTGCTCTTCTTAATATATCGACAGGTGAAAGTGCCTCTATTTCTTCAAAACCGTCTGCTAAAAATACATATATCATAATTATAGCCTCTTTTATTTCAGATTTTTCATTACGCAATCAAATACATCTTTGCCTATGTCCTCTATACTTCTCACACTGTCACCGTCAAAGCACTTGACTGTTTCCCAGCCGCATTTTTCTGCTGTGTACTTAGCGGAGGAATAACACTTTTTGAGATAATCGACATCTCTTTCATGTACGTCCTTTTTGTTCTCATCTCCGCCGTAGCGGTCGGTCATGAGCTTTTGCGATATTTCGACAGGCATATCGAGGAATATTACACAGTCGGGTTCGGGTATGCCCAAAAGATTATATTCAAAGTCAAACAGCCAGCCGAGATATTTATCCCAATCGGAGATCGGTAACTTCGTCATCTGATGAATTGCGTTTGACGTTGTATATCTGTCGGCAAGTATCAAACCACCGTTATATTCTTTCTGCCAATGTTTTTTGAAACTTGCATATCTGTCTACCGAATAGAACGTTGATGCGGCATAGGCATTTACATCGTCCGCTTTTTCTCCGAACTGCCCTTCAAGATACATTTTTACAAGTGTACTCGAACTGTCATCATAATTCGGGAGCTTTATTTGGTAAACATTGATTCCCTCTTTTTCAAGCTTTTCTTTAAGCAAAGCGACTTGAGTGCTTTTTCCGCTGCCGTCAAGTCCCTCGACAACTATCATTTTACTTTGCATTTTAACACCTATCAATAAAAGTAATAACTAATAACCCATAGTAACTTACTGTATATTATACCATTTTTTCCGTTTTAATCAATAGGTTAAGGGATATTTTTAATACTTTTTGGTTACTTTATGTTGACTTTACAGGCTTTGTATTCTAAAATTAGATACAAGATATAGTTTTTGAAAAGGAGTAAAGAATATGAATGACTTAAAAAAGCCCGGTGCGTATGTCATAGGTCTTAGCAGTACAGGAGAGGAACTGTGTGCGGCAAGCGGCAGAATATCCACTCAAAAGGGTACGGCTCTTGAAATATTCGAGAAATCACACGACAAAGAAAAGAACGCCTCTCTCATCGGAAAGGTTACAAGCTCGGGTCATACTTCAACGCTTGAACACTGCTTTTACAACCTTGCATTTTCGGACGTTTCGGTCGTTGTAGAGCAGTTCATGATAGAATTCAGACTTGCATCGTTCACCGTTCAGTCAAGACGTTACGTTGATTTCAGCGGTGGCAGTTACCATATACCGAAATTCGGAAACGATGAGATCAAGGAAAAATATACCCGTCACATGGACAAGCTTTTCGCCCTTTACGAAAAGCTGACAAACGCAGGCATACCGAAAGAGGACGCAAGATTTGTTCTCCCCTACTGTTTCAGAAGTAATTTCTTCTGTTCGCTCAACGCAAGAGAACTTCTCAACGCACTTAAAAGTATGATATACGGCAGAGGCAGTAAGTACCCCGAGATAAAAGCTATCGGGCAGTCGTTACTCGAACAGTGCAGAGAGCTTACCCCCGGTGTGTTCACCGATTTTGAGAAGAAGTTTGAGTGTACAAAGGACACAGCCGACTTCTCGTTCATTAAGCCGTCAAAGGCAGACAAAGAGAAGGAGTCTAAACTTTTATCGGCTACCGCAAACGCAGAAAAGGTCATCGCACAGGCGGCTTTGCTTGAAAGCACCGACATGGGTGCAGCCGAGATTCAAGAGGCTGTTGAAAACGATGAAACCGTCGCACTCGTGCTTGACGAAATATTCAAGTCATCTCGTCCCAGAGCGTTGGAACAGGCTCAATTCAGCTTTCTTTTGACGGGCATGAGTCTTGCTTGCCTTACACATCTGACACGTCACCGTATGCAGTCACTTCTTATTCCCGATATAAACACCTGCGACAGAACTCGCTTTGTCGTACCCGAAAGTTTAATCGGCAATGAAGAGCTTTTGACCGAGTACAAAGCGGCATTTTCAGACACGGCCGTTCTCTACGATGAACTGAAATCTCTCGGTGCTGACGAAAACGATCTTGTCTATGTTCTTCTTGCGGGAAACCTCATAGACGTTGTAGCATCAATGAACGCAAGAGAGCTGCTTTTATTCTTCAGACTTCGTTCATGCACAAGAGCGCAATGGGAGATCAGGAACTTTGCGGAATTTATGCTCGGTGAACTGCGAAAGGTATCGCCGCAATTATTCTCACATTACGGGCCGAGCTGTTATGTTTCGGGCAAATGTCCTGAGGGAAGATTCAGCTGTGGCAAGGTAGCCGAGATGAAGAAGATCTATTCATAAAGTTAAAACTGCGATTAGGTACAAACACTTAATCGCAGTTTTTGTTATAATTCAAACATTTTAAATCGAGCCGATAAGTCCGAATAAGCCGTAAGTCAATGCGGACATTATAAGTCCTGCTATAAGCACGCCCAGTGCTATGAGCGGCAAGGACTTTTTCATTCTGATATCGAGAAGATCCGCTATCAAAGCACCCGTCCAGCCACCTGTTCCCGGTAGGGGTACAGCAACGAATATGAGCAATCCCCAGTCGCGGTATTTCTTGACGGTTTCGCCTTTTCTTATCGAACGGACTTCAAGCTTTGTTATGGCTTTTTCGATGTGTTTGTTTTTCTTAAGAGCGTTGAATATCACCCGAATAAACTTAAGAATAAACGGTATCGGGAGCATATTTCCGATGTAGCAAAGCGTAAAAGCTTTCCAGAACGTGATATCCATAAGCTTTGCGGCTATCATTCCGCCCCTCAGTTCAAGGACGGGAAGCATTGAGATAAAAAATACCAGTATCTCTTCCGGAACTTTTCCGCCAAGCGTTTCAACAAAATATTGAGCTATTTGTTCAGACATAATAATCACCCTATATATTGTTGCGGCAGATATATTCTTTTGCTTTAGTCAGGATATTTCTGTCGTTTTCAAATTTCAGCATTCGCATTGCCGTATTAAAATCGACCCAGACAAACTCGTCTATTTCTTCTTCCTGTTTGACGACGTTCGTGTTTTTGGCTCTTGCCAAGAAGATTATGACGGCTTTCTCAACCTTTCCCTGAATGGTATATTCGCTTTTACAGCTGAATCCGTCGATAATATCTATATCAAGACCCGTTTCCTCTTTGGTTTCTCTGACAGCGGTTTCTATTTCGCTTTCCCCTGCCTCGATATGACCTTTCGGGAATCCCCAATGTGCGCTCCTCTTATTTTTTATAAGCAAGACTTTTTTATCTTCCTGTGTTTCATCAAGTACGACCGCACCGCATGAGCGTTCAAACAGGCACTCGATGTCATAAGTTCCGCTTTTCTCGGCAAATGATATCGCCTGTTTTATGTCATTTACGATGTACCTAGTGCTTTTCGGGGCAACGACCCAGATGACTCCCCTGCCGGCATATCTTCTTATTACGGCTATAACTCTGCCGTCAAAGTTTCTGACCGGGTGATCAACCCCCATTATATACGCTCCTCTGACGCCCGATCTTATACGTCCTCTGCCGTCTATTACGCCGTAGTTGAGCTTATACTCGTAGCCGAAACGTCTGTTGACAGAGTGCATAGGTGCAGTGACCTTAACTCTTACAAATTTTCCAAGCATAACAATATTCACCTTTTCAAATACACGGCGTTGCGGTAAAGTATATCTATACATACGATCGCAAATAGGCGCATTATACTGCGTTATCACGCACTCGGTTAAAATTCGGACTTATCTCCGAAATCATCGGCACCCGCCGCAAAACAAATTATGCTCTTATTATACAAGCAAAGTTTTATAAATACAAGCTGATTTTTAAAAAATATTACCTTTGTTCCAACGCATTAAAAAAATATGAGCGATTTTTAGTTTAAATGTAAAATTTTACTTAATATTTACTGTACACTTGTCTATTTATTTTATTTTGTATTATAATGAACCGAATAGAAAAACAAAGAGGTGAAGCTATGTCGAAATTATTCAGACACTATATTTTATCATACAAGCTCGATTCCTCGTCAAAGGGCGAATATATGTCGCTGGTCTGCGACCTTTATAACTCCGAACAAGTTCAAAGTTTGGAACAGTATGAGCAGCATTTAGATATAAACAGACTTCAGCACGTCACAAGCGTTTCTTATCTCAGCTACAAGATAGCAAAAAAACTCGGCTGGGATTACAGAACGGTTGCAAGAGGAACGCTTTTACATGATCTGTTTTATTACGACTGGCGAGATGCGACCGGTGACTGGCACAGACCTCACGGTTACAAGCACCCGATATATGCTTATCACAATGCAATCGAGCTTAACAAAGACATAAGTGATAAAGAGAAAGACATGATAAGACATCATATGTTTCCCTTTACCGTATCTCCCCCCAGGTACAAGGAAAGTTATATTATAATATTTACGGATAAATACTGTGCGTGGCGAGAGCTTTATTACTCACTTAGCAAAAGCTACAAATCAAAATTCGATAGACTTATTAAGGAATAAATTATGCAGACTGTTTTTACTTATATATTATACTTTTTCTTCTACAGTGCGGTAGGTTGGCTGTTTGAGAGCATCTACTGTTCCATTGGTGAAAGAAAGCTTATAAACAGAGGATTTTTGACAGGACCGATGTGTCCTATTTACGGCACGGGAGCTACCGTCATGGCGGTGCTTTTATATAATCCGTTTCGTGACAAGCCGCTTTTGGTGTTTTTCCTCGGAATGGTTTTTTGCGACATAGTCGAGTATCTCACAAGTTTCATTATGGAGAAACTTTTCAACGCAAGATGGTGGGACTACAAAGACGAGCTGTTTAATATCAAAGGACGAATCTGCTTTAAGCACACTCTCTATTGGGGCATTGCGGCAACACTTTTCGTAAAGACCGTTCACCCGATAGTTATCGACATTTTCGCAAAGATACCGATAAAGTTTATTGTACCCGTAACCTGCGGTGTACTTGCGGTATTTGTTATAGACGTGATATTTGCAGTCATCAAGGCTGTCGGACTTATCAAGCTTAAAAACAAACTTGACGAGCTTAAAAATCTTATTACGACCAACACAAACGAAGCGATGCAACAGCTGGGTGACGCATATCTTACGGTCAAAGCAACAGTTGAAGAAAAATATGACGCTATCGTGTACACAATAAACGACACGGCAGACGAAATAAACAAATTCATAGACGATGGAAACGACAAATTCAACATAAAGCGTGAAGAAATCATCATAGATGCAAAGCTTATGATCGAGCAGTTTGAAAGAAAGCTCAAACCCTACGACAGAAAAAGCGAAACACACATAAAAAGACGTGAATTTCTTAATAAGTACAGCAAGAAATTTAAAAAAGCCGACATAAAAATAATATCGGAGGAGATCAAGCGTATATTGGACGACGTTAAAAAGAAAATATCAAAATAATGATATATTTAAAGTAAAAAGGAGAACCGACAATGAAAAATCAAACAGCGAGAAAGCCGGACATCAGAGTCCAAAAAACATTCGCAAGACTTTCGGACACATTCTTTGAGCTTATGAAAAAAGAGCCATACGACAGCATAACAGTCCTAAAGATATGCGATGCGGCAGGGGTACACAGAGCAACGTTTTACAAGCATTTTATCGACAAGCAGGATTTCATGAATTTCTGCTTTGAGAAAAAACTTGAAACTCTCAATTTTGAATCAAGCGGTCTGCTTATCGGTGACAGCGAT
Organism: uncultured Faecalibacterium sp.; assembly: GCA_964456935.1. Taxonomy (GTDB): domain Bacteria; phylum Bacillota; class Clostridia; order Oscillospirales; family Acutalibacteraceae; genus UBA6857. The sequence goes on from CAYWDD010000005.1 coordinate 20,310, forward strand.
GCTGCAAAAGCGGACTACATAGGTCTTTGCGAAAAAATAGTAAACTTTGTTTACGACAACAGAAGAATAATAGCAGACCTTAACATCAACACAACTTCTTCCGCTTTCACGGTCGCTTTGACAAATTCGATTTCAGACACGCTTGAAAAGAGGCTCAACCGTGATGAATCGGCAGGAGCTAAGCTGTTTTCGCCGATACCCATGCTTGCGCATTACTATGCCGGAGCAATTGTTGAGATATTGAAGTGGTGGGTCGTTGACGGAGATCAATACACAAAGGACGACATCATAAAGTTCGTAACGATGAGATTCAGCGAAGCACAGTTTTCATATAAACACAGCCATTTGGTGTTTAGTGATTGAGGAAGGATAAGTTTAAGCCGCCTTGCAGAATACAAGGCGGCTTAATTGCTATTTAAACGGTTCTATTTCTCATTATAAAGCTTAAGCAAATATTTTTCTATTTCACTGACTGTTTTTTCAGCTTCTTGAAGTCCTATCAGCGATTCTTCCTTAGATATAATATAGAAATCATCATAATCGCTGTGCGATCTTGCGCTAAATTGAATATCTATTATCTTAGAAATTTCGGTTGCAAAGATGCCTGTTTTGATATATCTTTTTCTAAATTCCGAGATAATACCCGAATGCTTTTTACTGTCAAATTCATCAAATACCAAAACAGCTCTCATCGCATGAAATACAGCGTAATATGAACGATTGGCAGATGCTTTATAACTTTCGGAATTTATTAAAACGAGGGAGTCTTTTAAACATTCTTTAGCTGTATCCAACCGCAATTTTGACAAAGATACTTTATCTTCATACTGCAATTTTAACACCCTCTCTGTCAACATTTCGATAGAATGGCAAAATTTCTTTGAATTTATAGAATCTTTCTTTCGGGACAATGCACAAAGACAATACGCTATCCTGTTGCGATTCGGATTCGTAAATTCTATCATAAATCTGTCTTGTGTATTTATTGACATCGACATTATCGACATCAGCCAGCACCATTACATCAATATCGGATTCATTGTCATAATCTCCACGGGCATAAGAACCGAACAATATAACGCTATCAAGCTTATCCTTCAACACTGTTTTCACTTCACTTGCAACTGTTTTTAGAATTTCGTCAAGTTGATTTTGAGTACACATTTGCCATTCCTCCTTTCATCGTTACTATTATTATACTATGAATAGACAATAAATGCAAATTCACTTGCTCAAACCGTAGAATTTTTTACTCCGATTTCTTTTCTGATGATATTCGACACCTTGGCTATCAGCGGTGATATCACAAGTTGGAGCATCGTTACAGCGAAAAACTGTGGCAACCTTGACACCACAACGGCCTTAAACGGATTGCCGTAAAGCACGGATATCCAAACGGAATTGAGGATAAGACTGCTGACGACCTGAGATATAAGCGCCGCTAACGACGTGTGCAGCAGGTCTGTTCCCTTCTTTAAGAAAAAGCCGTATATCGCACCGATGAGCATTGCCGAAAGCGTAAACCCCGGAAAATATGCTCCTTTCGGGAACAATATCGCTCCTATGAAATCACCGAGTCCGCCGACGATCATACCTCCGTGTACACCGAACAATGCTGCGGCGGTAACAGTTGCCACGAAGGCAAAGCCGAAGTTGATATTCCACGCTGTCACAGACAAAAATCTGTTCACCACAACATAGAGTGCTATCAGCATCGCAAGGCAAACGGTTTCGTAAAGGGGTCGTTTGTTTTTTCTTTTTGTGTTGTTATTTTCGGGCATAAAAAATCCTCCTTTATGCCCGCTGCATAAGGGAGGACCGACACTTTCAAAAAGAGTCCGAGCTTTCTTATTTACAGCGGGATGCGGCAAGAGCATCGCAAACATAAGTCTTTCGGCCGCCTGACAACTCCCCGTTCAAGCGGAACTTAACGCACTCAAGCCTACTCTGTTTAATTTTCGTGATAATTGTACTCTTAACAAAGACGTTTGTCAAGAGGTAGATAAATTTATTCGGTGT
>CAYWDD010000006.1:0-19303 GCA_964456935.1 uncultured Faecalibacterium sp.
TCGACAGAATGTTCAAGGAAACAGGACACGAAAACGTCTATATGCCGATGTTTATTCCCGAAAGCCTTCTTCAAAAAGAAAAAGATCACGTTGAGGGCTTTGCTCCCGAAGTTGCTTGGGTCACTCACGGCGGCAACGAAAAATTAGAGGACAGACTTTGCGTTCGCCCGACATCGGAAACTCTTTTCTGCGAGCATTACGCAAACATAATCAATTCATACAGAGATCTCCCCAAGCTCTATAATCAGTGGGTCAGCGTTGTTCGTTGGGAAAAGACGACAAGACCTTTCCTGAGAACCAGAGAGTTCCTTTGGCAGGAGGGTCATACAATACACGAAACTTCACAAGAGGCAATTGAAGAAACAGAGAGAATGCTCAATGTTTACGCAGACTTTTGCGAAAACTATCTTGCAATGCCTGTTGTAAAGGGCAGAAAGACCGACAGCGACAAGTTCGCAGGTGCAGAGGCTACATACGCTATTGAGGCTCTTATGCATGACGGTAAGGCTCTTCAGGCGGCAACTTCTCACTATTTCGGTGACGGTTTCGCAAGAGCTTTCGGTATACAGTACCAGTCAAGAGAGAATAAGCTTGAATATCCGTTCCAGACTTCATGGGGCAGCACGACAAGACTTATCGGTGCTATTATCATGACTCACGGTGACGATAACGGTCTTGTACTTCCGCCCAGAGTCGCTCCGATACAGGCTGTTATCATTCCCGTAGCCCAGCATAAGCCCGGTGTAAAGGAAAAGGCAGCCGAGCTTAAAGAGATGCTCCAAAAGGACTTCAGAGTTAAGCTTGACGACAGCGATAACAGTCCCGGTTGGAAGTACGCCGAGTATGAGATGAAGGGCGTACCCGTAAGAATAGAGATAGGTCCTCGTGACATTGAAAATAACCAGTGCGTAATAGTTACAAGACACAACAGAGAAAAGACAGTTGTTTCTCTTGATGAACTTAACGATGCAGTGGCAAAGAAACTTCAGGAAGTACACGACGGAATTTATCAAAAGGCACTTGAAAACCGTGAAAGAAGAACCTATGCTTGTACAAGCATGGACGAAATCACAAAGGCACTTGAAGAAAACGGTGACGGCTTTGTAAAAGCTATGTGGTGCGGTGAAGAAGAGTGCGAGGACAAGGTTAAGGAAATGACCGGTGTCGGCTCAAGATGTATTCCCTTTGCACAAGAAGAACTTTCCGATGTTTGCGTATGCTGTGGCAAAAAAGCAAAGCATATGGTTTACTGGGGCAAGGCATACTAATTAAAAAATATATAATTTAGGTATTGCTATTTTTAATTTATGTGATACAATTATGTAAACTGACTGTTGTCAGGAACTAATAAGGGAGGTAACTCACAATGGCATATGTAATTAGCGACGATTGCATCTCATGCGGCGCTTGCGCAGAAGGCTGCCCCGTTGGTGCTATCAGCGAAGGCGACGGCAAGTACGTTATTGATGCTGACGCTTGCATCGACTGCGGTGCTTGTGCCGGCGAATGCCCGGTTGGCGCTCCTGTTGAGGGCTGATTTTACGAACATCTGAGGGACGGGAACAACCCGTCCTTCTTTTCGTTTTGACTAAAATAAAATAATGTGTTATTATATAAATAATGCTTTAAGGTACGAGGAGGTATCAGCTTATGACAGATTTATTATCGGACGAAAGGCTTGAGCCGTTGGGAGGCAACGTAAAAATAGTTGTCAGCGACTCTCACCCTTTCGGAACAGACGCTATACTTTTAGCTGACTTTGCGAATGTTAAAAGCGGTGATACGGTTTGCGATCTCGGAACAGGCTGCGGTATCATTCCTCTGATTTGGTGTAAAAACCGAAAAGCAAAAAGCATAGACGCTGTCGATATTCAAGAGAAAGCCTGCAAGCAGCTTGAAAAAAGCATAGAGATAAATGGCTTTTCAGACAAGCTTAGAGTACACAATGCGGATCTTCGTGAAATTAAGGGTGTTCTTCCTCTCGGAGGCTATGATGTTGTGACAATGAATCCACCGTATAAGCCGATCGGAACGGGGATAGAAAGCTTGTCAAAGGCAGAAAAGATAGCACGACACGAAACCGAGTGTACATTGGACGATGCTGTCTTGGCGGCAAAAAAGTTGTTGCGTTACGGCGGAAGATTCTGCCTTTGTCACAGACCCGAAAGACTTTGCGATATACTCGTCGGTATGCGTAGCGGAGGAATCGAGCCTAAAAGAATACGCTTTGTCGTGCAAAATCACGGTAAAGCACCGTGGCTTGTTCTTGTAGAAGGTCGCAGTGGCGGAAAACCTCATCTGGCAGTAGAGCCGGAGCTTACAATAAAATCCGATGACGGCTCTGACAGTGAGGAGATATTAAGAATATTCGGAAATTACAGGGAGGGACATTAAAATGTCGGAATGGTTAAGTCAGTATTGGTATCTTGTAATAATTTTCTTTGTAGTCCTTGCGGCAACGATATTCGGAATGTACAGAGCGTCGGGTGCATATAAAATGCACAACAAACTTTTCCATGAGGAAGAAGAAAAAATGAAACGCTTGGTAAAGCTTAAGGAACAATTCGTTCCGCTGACAAAGGCGGCTATAGACTCGGCAAGCGACAGCGACCTTTTGGAGGGCGTCGCACTTTCTTATCAAATGGCACTTCAAAAGGAAACCGATATGACAGCGGCATTTGAAAAGCTCCCGTTACAGGCAAGATATATCTATACCCTTGATATTTTCACTTCCGAGGGAGCGGTTGTAAGTGAGTTTTACAGAAACAACGGCAAGGAACTTAAGTCACTCATATCACCTGCAATGGAAGTGATAGGGGAGAGAAATGCCGCAAAAATTTGCAAGAGCTTATATGCTATGTTCGATGAGGACAGCGAAGTGTCCGTTGACTATGAGCTTATAGCAGAAACGGATAAAAAGTTTTCCGAAAACTTTGATTTAGACAGATTCAAGCTCAATGCTGCCGAATATATCAGAAACAACATCGACAGTTTAATTTGATTCGGAGGATATAATGGACATTAAATCACTACTTAAAAAGCCGTTACCGAAAATGCCGTCGGATATAGCTGAAAAATTAAACAGCGCTACGATAACACCGACTGCATTTGAGAATAAAAATGACATTTTATCAAATTCAAAATTACAGACCGAGGTCGGGTACAGAAAAATGAATGACGGCACTTATCTTGTATCCATGGTCTGTCCTATGCCGAAAATCACACCCGAAATGATAGAGTGGTGGTTTTGGTGGCATCCGCAGGAGAATATACGCTATAAAGTCTGGTTTCCGGGCGAACATAAGGGAATCGCATATGCAAGAAAGGATAAGCCTTTCTTTGAGCAAGCAAAACTTCCGACTTTCGTTCCGAATACACAGCACCCTATTGAGCGTATCGGCAAAGCGACAATGCCGCTTAGAATAGACTTTGTGACACCCGAACAATTCGGATTTTCACGACAGGTCATGCAGGAAAACGACATACCGATAATAGTCTGCGGTCACGTCGGAGCGTTCAATAACTTAGTGAAGCACACGGAGATGGCTCACATATTCAAGCAGACCGAGGACGGACTTTTCATGATAAGCCGTTTTTGGCTTGGAAAGACAATGAATAATCCCTTGCTTAAGAAGATTATAATAACCGAAGAAACGGCAAGATCAATGGCGGAACATTGCTGTATAGAATACAGAAACTTGTTTGAAATATTGCCGATACTGTACGGTGAGTATGGCGGAAGGTAAAGCAAAATAAAATAACGGAAACCTCTGTATCGGTTTAAGATACAGAGGTTTTCTATATATTCAGTTTTTGATTTCGTCAAACGGTGAAAGCGAACGCTTTAAAATCCCGTGCATATGTGCTATTGCAATGCCGTAATTTGTCATGGCAATTCCGCTTTCTTCCGCTCTTTTGAGCCTGGATTTCATTTCACGTTCATTGAGCATACAGCCGCCGCAGTGAACTATCAGTGCGTATTTCGATAAGTCGTCGGGAAATTCGCCGCCGCTCGTGTACTCGAAATTAAGCTTTTTCCCACTGTGATTATTTATCCAGTTCGGCATTTTGACCGTTCCGATATCGTTGCATTGCCTGTGATGAGTACAGCCCTCGGAAATCAGAACAGTGTCACCGTCTTGAAGATCGTCAAGTTTCATTGCACCCTGTACTGTCTGCATAAGCTCTCCTTTATACCTTGCGAAAAGTATAGAGAACGAAGTCAGTGGAATATCGTTCGGCACTATCTTGCTGACGAATCCGAAAGCCTGTGAATCCGTGATAACGATTTTGGGCGGTACGCTCAGGGTTTTCAGTGCGTTTTCAAGCTCTGTTTCCTTGACGACAATGCTTATCGCACCGCTGTCGAGAATATCTCTTATCGTCTGTTGTTGAGGAAGAATAAGCCGTCCTTTGGGCGCTGATTCATCTATCGGAGTGACAAGCACTGCGACATCGTTTTGACTCAAAAGATCACCTATAAGTCGTTTTTCTTGCTTTTTGTTACAAGAAAGCTTGCCTATCATCTCTTTGAGTTCGTTAATGCCGATACCTTGTGTCGCACTGACATATATCTCATTTTCTGTCTTTTGTGGGACAACTTTCAAGGCGTCACACTTGTTATACGCTGTTATGCAAGGGATATCTCTTTCCTTGAAAAGACGTAAAAGCTCCAAGTCCGTATCCTGTTTTCCTTTTAAGCAGTCAACGACCAAGACGGCAATGTCCGTCTTTGATAATATCTGCTTTGTACGTTCAACTCGCATTTCTCCAAGCTCGCCCTCATCGTCAAAGCCGGGTGTGTCGATTATCACGACCGGACCTATGGGTAAAAGTTCCATTGCTTTTTGAACGGGGTCTGTTGTCGTGCCTTTGACATCGGAAACCACGGATAGTTTTTGCGATGTTACCGAGTTGACAAGACTTGATTTGCCTGCGTTTCTAAGTCCGAAAAAGGCTATGTGTATTCGTTCCGATGACGGGGTGTTGTTAAGTCCCATATGTCACCTCAAAATCTGAAATCTCTGCGGTTTGACGCTTTGATTTGCTCTATATTCTGTCTTGCTATCTCACGGACTTTTTCTTTCGGTATCTTTTCAAGTTCACGTTCGATAAGTTCAAATCCTACTTTTTTTGTTTCATCTGAGGCATAATCTATCAAATATTCAGTCAAAGTCATGAGTGCATTCGGGTGACAGCAGTTGAGTATCTGACCGTTTTTGCAAAGGCTCATGAATCTGTCACCTGTTCTTCCCTCACGATAACACGCTGTACAGAAAGAGGGGATATGATCCTTTTCCATAAGCCAGCGAACAACTTCGTCAAGTGTTCTTTGGTCGGAAACGTCAAACTGCTCGGAGTCGTGCGGGCGTTCTTTTTCAGTGTAACCGCCGACTGATGTTCTTGATGCACCGCTTATTTGAGATATGCCGTATTCGAGAACCTTGCCTCTTACAGCCTCGCTTTCACGGGTGGAGATTATCATTCCCGTATACGGAACTGCAATACGAATACAAGCGATTATCTTTGCGAAAAGGTCGTCCGACAGACTGTTGTCGAATACATCGGGGTCAATGTCGTCTGCGTGCTTAACTCGGGGTACACTTATCGTGTGAGGACCGACACCGTGAACAGCCTCAAGGTGTTCTGCGTGCATCAAAAGTCCCGCAAATTCATATTCATATCCCTCTAAGCCGAACAATACACCTAAGCCTACATCGTCAATACCGCCGTCCATGGCTCTGTCCATAGCCTCTGTGTGATAGTCGTAATCGTGTTTCGGACCTGTCGGGTGAAGTTCGAGATAGCTCTTTTTATTGTAAGTTTCTTGGAAGAGGATATATGTTCCGATTCCGGCATCTTTGAGTTTTCTGTAGTTTTCGACTGTCGTTGCGGCAATGTTGACATTGACTCTGCGGATATCACCGTTTTTGTGATGGACGGAATATATTGTCTTTATGCACTCTAAAATGTATTCGATCGGGTTGTTGACGGGATCTTCGCCTGCCTCTATCGCAAGTCTTTTGTGACCCATGTCCTGAAGTGCGATAACCTCATCTCTGACCTGCTCTTGAGTCAGCTTGATTCGTGCGATGTGCTTGTTTTTCATGTGATACGGACAGTATACGCAACCGTTTACGCAGTAGTTTGAAAGGTAAAGCGGTGCGAACATGACGATTCTGTTTCCGTAGAAAGCAAGTTTTATCTCATTTGCAAGCTTGTACATTTCCTCGATTTTTTCGGGTATTTCACAAGCTAAAAGCACAGATGCCTCTCTGTGAGTAAGTCCTGCACAGGTGACACCGTTTCCGTTTTTCTTGGGTCTTGCTTTTTCAAGTAAGCTGTCGATAAGTTCGACATTGTTCTTGTTTTCCTGAGCGTATTTTATGGTTTCTCTGATTTCTTCATCGTTGATAAATTCATCTGCTTTTAATGATTTGGGATCGTATTTTATCATGATTTTGTTCCTTTCTTTTGATTAAGTCTGTGGTTGTCGGGGAGGGTGTGCAAGCCGCATTTTTGTAACTGCGAACGGTAAGTTGCATCTTCAGTGGGTCTGCGACGCTATTATATCCGCTGTAGGTCACTTCTGACTTTCGGTTTTGCTCCCGCCGTTTGAAGTCCCTGCTATAGGCAAGTTTGCCGCCCCTCTGCCCCGGCACCCCGCCCGTCGTACTCACATCAAACCTTCACATCGCCTCTCGATTCGACGATTTTGTATCCTATTTTTTCCATTGAAATTTTCAGCTCGTTGAGGTTTTGAGCCGATTCGCTGCCGCTTGACAGCTTGTTGTCGTAAAGTGCATATTTCTCTCTCACCGAGGTGGGGGAGAGGTTAGGCATCACGACGTTTGCCCCCGATAATATTCCTCTTTCTCTGCCGCCCGATTCAGCCGTACCCAAGGCTGTTGTCGCAGGTAGGAGAATGTTCGGCTTTATCAGTCTTATTATTGATAAGAGGTACACGGTGAGGTCTGCACTTCCGATAGGAAACTTCCCAAAGGGTGTGTCTTTCTGCGGAATGAAAGGTCCTATGCCGCACATATCGGGCTTAAATTCTTCAATAAACTTCAAGTCTTTAGCAAGCGTCCTTGCCGTCTGGTACGGACTTCCGACCATGAATCCGCAACCGACTTGAAAGCCGATCTCTTTAAGATAGTAAAGACATCTTATCCTGTTATCAAAGGACATTGTGTTCGGGTGAAGTTTTTCGTAGTGCGATTTGTCGGCTGTTTCGTGCCGAAGTAAGTATCTGTTCGCACCTGCGTCAAACATCGCTTGGTACTCGTCACGACCGTATTCTCCGAGTGACAGCGTTATGGCACAGTCGGGATATCTTCTGTGAATTTCGCTTACGATTTTCACAACACGTTCAACAGGCATGACACCCTCACCGCCTTGTAAAACGAAAGTGCGAAATCCGAGTGAATAGCCCTCGGCACAGCATGACAATATCTGTTCGTCCGTTAAAACATAGCGTTCGCATTTTTTGTTTGACCTGCGTATTCCGCAGTAAAAACAGTCGTTTTTGCAAACGTTACCTATTTCTATAAGTCCTCTTATATACACCTCGTTTGAGTATATTTCACGTCTTGTGCTGTCGGCAAGTCGGGAGGCTGATTTTAAAGTGTCGGGCGAATGTCCGACTATTAGCTTTTCGTACTCGTCAAATGACAGCGAATGTGAAACATTCAGCTTTTCGAGGAGTCTTTCTGCGTCATTCATCACCGATAACATTTGAATAAGCGGTCTTAACGCTGAGTCCCGGAATGTTACCGAGCTTTCCGGCAAGTGAAGATATGGTGTCCTGCGGAGCATCGAGTGCGACCGAAACTATGTTGATATTCTTCACTCGGTAAGGAATGCCCATTCTTCCGATTATGTGTTTTCCGTATTCATGAAGAACGGCATTTAATTTCTCTACAGCTGTTTCATTTTCGACAATTATCGACATGACAGCAACTCTTGTTTGCATGATTTTCCTCCTTATATAAACAAAATCGTCGATATGCCAAGACATATCGACGCACGAATTTATGGTATACCGACAAAGTTATTCTATGAAATTGTTATCGGTGATACCTTTCAATCAGAGCTGACTCTTTATGTCAGGTTCACTTGAATTGTACCATATAATGTTTTTAATTGCAAGTCGATCCTTATAATACGTTACCATCTGCATTTTTTGCACTTTTACTCTTTAAATTGCGAAAAATGAGTTGACAATTACATTTTACTGCGATATACTTAGGCGTAAAACATTCGAGGGTGCGTAAAATGTTATGTTTTGGGCGTATTTGGTTCGAATGTTTTATGCCTAACGTCTGTAAATTACGCTTTGTCGTATGTTAATATTTTTTCAAGGAGCAGTTATGAAAATTAAAGCACTTAAAGCGGCTTTTCCGCATACAATACCCATTCTCGCAGGATTTTCCTTTCTCGGAATCGCTTACGGCATATATATGAATGTTTCGGGATTTTCGTTTGTTTATCCCATGATAATAAGCTTGCTCGTTTTCGGTGGCTCTATAGAATTTGCGGCAGTCGAAATGCTGATAAGTCCGTTTGCACCCGTTTCCGTGCTGTTAATGTCGCTTTTGATACAGGCAAGGCATATTTTCTACGGAATATCCATGCTCGATAAGTTAAAAGGCTTAGGCTGGAAAAAGTATTACATAATCTTCGGAATGTGCGATGAAACATTTTCGATTAACTGCACGGCAAAGATTCCCGAGGACGTGGACAGAGGTTGGTTTATGTTTTTCGTAACACTTCTCGATCACGCTTATTGGGTCATCGGTTCGACTATAGGCGGTATTCTCGGTTCGCTTTTGACATTCGACACCGACGGTATAAGTTTTGTCATGACCGCCATGTTTGTTGTTATTTTCATTGAGCAGTGGCTTAAAGACAAGCAACACACCGCCGAGTACATAGGACTCGGGGCATCTGTATTAAGCCTTGTTATTTTCGGTGCGGATTCGTTTTTGATTCCCGCAATGGTTGCAATAATCGCCTTGCTGGCACTTCTGAAAAAGCCTATTGAAAGCAGGGAGGTAAAATAACGTGGTAATGACTCAGACTCAACTTATAATAACTATCGCAATTTGTATGTTCGGAACTGTGGTAACACGTTTTCTTCCGTTTGTTGTTTTCAACGAAAACAGGGAAACCCCGAAATTTGTTTCCTATCTCGGAAAATATCTTCCGTCGGCGGTTTTCGGAATGCTCATAATATATTGTCTTAAAGATGTCAGTATTTTACAAGGTTCTCACGGTTTACCCGAGCTTATAGCCATATTGCTTACGGCAGGTGTTCATCTTTGGAAAAGGCAGATGCTCTTGTCAATATCCATCGGAACAGTAGCGTATATGCTGTTGATTCAGTTTGTTTTTAAGTAAGCGTAATTAAAGTGATAATGAACGGTCGAATACTGTGCTTTTGGTATAAAAACAATAAACTACGCTGTTGCATTTTGCTTGCAACAGCGTAGTTTCACTTTAAGTTATGCAATTTTCAATAACCGAAACGGACGTGTTTATCATAATTTCGGCTGCCTGTTTTTCGCAATGCCAATCGTAAAAGAACAATGCGGTAAAAATGAGCAAGACTACCACAATTACGGCTACTATGATTTCAGCTGTCCTTGACATTGTCGTTTCTTCCTCTTTTTCTTTTCTTTATTTTCTCATCATATTCAACCGGTATCGCCCTTTGTTCGATACTCGTTGAAAATACGACCTGTGTGCTTGTACTTCCGAAGTGTTGAAGTTCGGTTACGAATGCATCAAGTTCCTGTGTGTTTCTGAAAGCTGTTTTCATGTGCATGGAATATTCGCCTGTGACAAAACTGCATTCCAACACGTTCGGAATGCCCTCTATGAAAGCGTAAAATTTAGGTCTTAAAGTCGGCTTCATTACAAGATTTATATAAGCCGTGACAGTATATCCGACTTTTGCAAGGTCTATTTTCGCACTGTACCCTTTGATGAAGCCGTCACGTTCGAGGTTTTCTATCCTCTTTGAAACGGCAGGTGATGAGAGATACACCGCTTTAGCTATATCTTTGACGGACATTCTTGCGTCCTTTTGGAGAAAATTCAATATTGTTGCGTCGATTTTGTCCATTTTATGTTGTCCTTTCTCTTTCTTTAGGCACACTTAAAGAGTTGTCCTATTGATATAATAATCTATGCGAGAGGATTTGTCAACTTAATTTTATTAAGTTATCGGTTTATTTTTTTAATATATATTCGTAATTTTGCACGAAAAAATAAGAAAATTCGGTAATTGTTTGTAGAACTTGAAAAAAACATCAAAAATGTTATAATGACTTTGTAGGAATGGGTGAACCGAAATTCACCTTAAAACCGTCCAATAAAGAAAGGATGTAAAATATGAAAACAAGACTTGAATCAGACTCAATCGGCGAGCTTGAATTAGACGCTAACGCATACTATGGCGTACAGTCACTCAGAGGCTCAATCAACTTCCCCATCACGGGCAGAATGATGCATAAGGAAATAATCATCGCTTTGGCACAGCTTAAAAAGGCTGCCGCAATGACATCAAAGGCATCGGGCAGACTTGCTCCCGAAAAGGCAGACGCTATCATGCAGGCAGCAGATGAAGTTATTGCAGGAAAATTCCATGACAGCTTTATCGTTGATGCTATTCAGGGCGGTGCAGGTACTTCAGCAAACATGAACGCAAACGAAGTTATCGCTAACAGAGCAATCGAAATTCTCGGCGGTACACTCGGCGACTACAGTATCGTACACCCGAACGACCATGTAAACCTTGCACAGTCAACCAACGATATTTACCCCTCATCGGGCAAGATCGCAATGGTTGCACTTCTTAAAAAGCTTATCCCCGAAGAAGAACGTCTTTACAACGCACTTATGCAAAAGGCAGAAGAATTCCACGATGTACTTAAAATGGGCAGAACACAGCTTCAAGACGCTGTTCCGATGAGATTAGGTCAGGAATTCCACGCTTACGCATCGGCAGTTAAGAGAGATATCGCAAGACTTAAGAAAGTCAACGAAGAACTTCACTCTCTCAATATGGGTGCTACCGCTATCGGTTCGGCTATAGACGGTGATCCGTACTACGTTACATATATTTGTGACAACGTTTCAAAGGTTTGCGGTGAAACATATACACAGTGCGATGACCTCTTTGACGGCACATCTAACCTTGATATTTACGTTGCTGTTTCTTCTGCTTTAAAGACAGCGGCAGTCAACCTTTCAAAGATATCGAACGACTTAAGACTTCTTTCAAGCGGTCCTAAGACAGGTATAGCCGAGATAGCTCTTCCGCCCAAGCAGAACGGCTCTTCGATCATGCCGGGTAAGGTCAACCCCGTTATTCCCGAAGTTGTTTCACAGGTCGCATTCAGAGTTATCGGCAGCGACATGACAGTTGCAATGGCTGCCGAGGCAGGTCAGCTTGAACTCAACGCTTTTGAGCCGGTTATATTCTACAGCATTTTCGAGGGTATTGAGGCTCTCACAAACGCTATCGGAACACTTATCGACAACTGTGTTCTCGGTATTGTTGCAAATGAAGAACGCTGCGACACACTTCTTCACGCAAGCGTCGGTATTGCTACAGCTCTTAAGCCGCACATCGGTTACAAAGAGTCGGCAAGAATAGCTAAAGAGTCACTTAAGACAGGCGTTTCAGTCAAAGATATCGTTCTTCGTGACGGTCTTATGGACAAAGATCAGCTTGAAGAAGTTCTCAAGCCGGAGAACATGACAGAAGTAAAACGTCTTGATAGATAACCACTGTATGTTTGTATATTAATGCCTAATTAAGGATAATTCCCTCGATTGAGATGAGTCGAGGGAATTATTCTTTATAATATGACTATACACATTGACATAATGGTATAGGTTTGGTAAAATATATCTAAATTCATAAAGGAGTTGAATCATATGATAGTTACACAGGTTCTTTCTAAGGTTTGGGCATTGATAACGGCAATATGTATGATATTGACGGGATTCATTGATTTCGGTGAGGCTACGGTAACTCCGTCAACACTGGAAATCGTCAAGACAGATAAAGTCTTGCTTGAAAAGGCAATGTATACAGGTCAGGGCATCACTACGGACGGAGAGTATTACTATACCTCGGGTTCTATGACTGCCTTGAAGATGACAGGCTTGGCAAAGTGGAAAGCAGACGATTTTACGCTTGAAATGTCAAATCTTGACGTCATACCTAAAGAATACAAAGATAAATATGAAAGCAATCATGTCGGAGGAATAAGCTACTACAACGGGCTTATATATGCCGGTGTAGAAAACAAGGGAAAGGATCACCCTCTTGTTGTGACTTATGACTGTGAAACGCTTGAAAAAGTCAGCGTTTATGAAATCTCAAATGAGATCCTGCCCAACGGTATTCCTTGGTGTGCCGTTGATGCGGATAACGGATATCTTTACTGTTCACCGTTTCGTGATGTTGAAAAGATAGCGGCTTTCGATATAGACACAATGCAGTTTTCTCACTACATCGTGCTTTCACAGGGCATAACGAGAATACAGGGCGGTGAAGTTTATCAAGGTAAGCTTTACCTTTCAAGTGATAACGGAGAAAACACAGACACGGTTTACACCGTTGACGTTATAAGCGGTGACACCCAAGTTTTCTGCGAACGCACAGCACCCGGTTTAGCCGGCAACGAGGCGGAAGACATGACAGTTTTCCCGATGTCGGACGGCTCGTTTGTACATATAATCGACTATGACAAGACAGTCGGAATTTATATAAGACATTATGGAGTTAAGGGATAATGAAAACGGCTGCCCGCATGGACAGCTGTTTTAGCTATAACCACCAACCTGCCACAGACCGTTACGGTCTGTGGCAGGTTAAATATTTTATCCTTATCCGAGTTCATCTTCATGCTCTTGCATGAATTTTTCAAACACCGCTTGCACAAGCTCGTCATCGTCTATTCCGACATAGCTGTCGTATTCGTCGCTTGTTGCGTCCTCCTCGACTTTGAGTATAAGCAGCTGTTTATTTTCTCTTTCAAGAGGGTAGAGGACTATAAATTCTTCGTTTTCATATTCAATGAAATCAAGGAAACCGAATTTTTCCTCATCACCGTCAGCCTCGAGAGTTATAATCGAATCGTCTTTCATTTTGTTTCTCCAATCTAATTGTTCTGCTACTATTATATATATATCGGCTTATTAAGTCAAGGGTATACGGGGTCGGTGCAAAAAAATAGTATGCTATGTCAATATCTAAATTTCGGGAAAAGCACAGGAAATTATTGCTTATGACTTGAACAAAGAAAAATATTTTGGTATAATCTAATTTATATTTACAAAATAAGGAGAAACGCAATGGAAAGAATAAAAAGACCGCTTTCGTTTTTGCTCGCAATTATAATGCTCACGGGAGTGTTTTGCGGTGTAAATCTTGTTTCTGCGGCAGATACGCAAGTCAAAAAAGGGAACTATATGTTTGTCAATGTCGGGACGGATAAGTGTCTGACTCTTAAAAATAACAGTGACTCGGATTCAGCGAAATTCAACCTTAAATCTCAAAGTAAAAACGATGTGTCACAGGTCATGAAGATAAAACAGGACAGTAACGGATATCTCATTCAGCCTGCCGAATCAACCACACGTTACATATCGGTGTCGAGTGACGCAGAATCGGGCGACAGTGTTTCTTTACAATTAAAATCCTCTGATTGTGTCCCAAATTGGACATTTGCTGTCACTGTGCTTAATGAATATGTCATCAAAAGCACTAAAGACGATTCGCTTGTCCTTACCGCAACGGACGACGGTGTAACAGTTGAAACTTACAAAGAGGGGAATAAAAATCAAAGGTGGAAGTTAGAACCGTTTAAATTTGAAAAGACAGGAGAAAAAGACGGCATATACGAATACGGAATCGACGTTTCAACATATAACGGTGATATTAACTGGCAAGCTGTCAAAGAATACGGAATCAATTTCGCTATTATACGTCTTGGTTACGGTCAGAATTATAAAGATCAGGACGATGTAAGATTTAAAGCCAATGCCGATGCTTGCACAGATTTGGGAATACCTTTCGGTGTTTATCTTTTTTCATACGCAACGACAACAAAACAAGCAAAATCCGAGGCTCAACACTGCTTGAGAGTTATCAGCGGCTATAATCTCAGCTTGCCGATATACTACGACCTTGAAGATGCCAAAACTACAGGCAGCTGTTCAAACTCGCAGATCCTCAAAATATCAAAAGCATTTGCCGAAGTTATAACCGAGGCAGGGTATGACGTCGGATTTTATGCAAACACCTATTGGTGGACGACAAAGCTTACCGACAGCTATTATGACAATTTTTCAAGATGGGTCGCCCAGTACAATTCCGAGTGTACATATGACGGTCAAAAGGATATCTGGCAATATTCGTCAAAGGGCAGTGTAGCCGGAATAAAAGGCAATACCGACATGAACGCTCTCTATTTTCCTTTGACTAAGTATACCTACACCGGTTCTGCGATAACACCGGCATTCCCCGTGACAGCTCCCGACGGAACAACGCTTGTAAAGAACAAAGACTATACGGTCACATGGCATGATAATATCAATGCCGGAACAGCGTATGCACAGGTCACGGGAATAAACGACTATGAGGGCTTTTCCTATCAGTGGAAATTTAATATCAACAAAAGGTCACTTTCAAGTGCCATGTTTTCAAAGGTAAACGACAAATACTACACAGGTAAAGGTATCGAACCCACTTTAAGTGCGACTTACGGTGGTAAAAAGCTTATTAAAGATAAAGATTACACTGTAAAGTATTCCAATAATAAGAAAATCGGAACGGCAACAATAACAATTACGGGAAAAGGAAACTTTACGGGTACAAAAAAGATAAACTTCAATATTAAAAAGCTGAATGTTAAAAAGGCACTGATAACAGGGCTGTCCGACAAGCCTTACAACGGCAAGAAACGTGGAAATGTTAAGCTTAGTACCACAGTCGGTGTCAAACTTACAAAAGATAAAGACTATACCGTCACATATAAAAACAATAAGGATATCGGTAAAGTCAGCGTCACGATCAAGGGTATCGGTAATAAATGCAGCGGAACATATAAGACGTCATTTAATATAATTCCGAATACACCGACAAATTTCAAGGCAAGCAAACGAACGCTTAAAACCGTTACGCTCAGTTGGGGCAAGTCCGACAGCGGAACGTATTATCAGGTTTACCGCTCAACGTCACCCGACGGAGAATATGAACTTGTGACAAGCACAAAGTCTACGTCTTTCAAGGACGAGGGTCTTAAGTCCGGAACGTATTATTTCTATAAGGTCAGAGCAGTCAAAAAGGTTGATGGCAAGAAATATTACAGTGAATACAGCGATGTACTCAAAACTAATACAAAGGTTAAAGATACCGACTTTGCATTAAAGAGGAACTTCGACAAGAAAACCACTAAGGTCAAGATAGAAGAAGTCAGCAGAGTTACGGGATATATGGTTTACCAATACAGCGGCTCAAAGAAAGAATATGTTAAGGTTTATCAAGGAGATAAACTTGAATATGTAATCAAAAATTGTAAGCAAGGCAAGAATTACAGAGTGAAAATCCGCACTTACCGTGATACGGAATACGGCAGGATATACGGAACGCTTTCTGACGTCAAGAGTGTAAAGTTTGCAAAATAAGTGATACAATATAGAATTTGAGATAGGTGTATCTATTGTCGATAGGTGCTTTATGCAAGTCGGTTTCAGCGGCAGCATCGGCACCTGCGAGCATAGTGCCTTACGGCACACGCTCACAGGTACACGCTGCTACCGCTCCGCCCGCCCTGCGGGCGGGCGGCTTCGCACACACCGAACTACACAAGCAACAACTTTTTGCTATAACTATTGTCAAAGCTTAAAATTTGTTGTATAATATTTGTAATCGTTTTCGGAGGTGAGTTTTTTGTTTGAAGATATCACTATGACTGATGCCGCAAGGAGCATGATAAGTGCCTTTTTTGAGCAAAAACGAATACCTCACGCAATTATTCTTGAGGGCACGACTGAGCAAAACAGAATGAAAACGGCTAAACTTCTTGCCGCAGCATTCGTTTGCGAGGGTGAAAATTTGCCGTGTCTTAGCTGCAAACAGTGCAGAAAAGTCATGAGCGATATCCACCCCGATGTTATTGTTTTGGATAAAGAAATCGGAAAAGCGACAATGGGTGTTGATATTATCAGAAAGATGAAGTCAGCGGCTTTCATTACGGCAAACGATGCCGACAGAAAGGTGTTTATCTTTAAAGAATCGCAAACCATGACCGTCCAATCGCAGAACGCTCTTTTGAAAATTTTCGAAGAGCCGCCTGAGGATGTGGCGATAATCATGACTTGTGACTCTAAAGAAACATTGCTTGAAACCATACTTTCAAGAGGCACTCTTGTATCTCTGGGTCAAGCCGAGTTGGACGGCAGTTCGGATAAACTTACCGAAAAAGCCGCCGCAATCGCAAAAGAGCTTTGCGAGAGCTTTTGCTCTGAAAACGAACTTGAATTTATGAAAAAGACGGCTGTGTTCGAAAAGGACAAAAAGTTGATATCGCCAACAGCGGAAATAATGGCATCATACTTTTCTTCGGCAGCCGTGATAAAGAGCGGCGGAAAGGCACTTGCCTGTCCGGAAAAATCGACCGCCGAGCTGTTAGCTAAAAGATTCACACTTGACCGACTCGTACATTTTGTCGATGTAATGTTCGACATAAAGAGGGCGGCGGATTCGAGTGCAAACTCAAACTTGACGTTGACAAGACTCAGCAGTACGCTCGCAAATGCAAGAACGAAAGGATAAATATAGATGGCAGAAGTTATCGGAGTCAGATTTAAAGAAGTGGGCAAGGTTTACTATTTTGACCCGCAAAACAAAAAATATAAAGACGGAACAAAGGTCATAGTCGAAACCGCAAGAGGCATAGAGTGCGGTGACGTGGCAATGGAAAACAAGGAAATTCCCGACGAGGAGATAGTAAGTCCTCTTAAAACCGTTATCAGAATAGCGGACAACAACGATTTGAGGATTCTTGAAGAAAATAAGAAACGTGAAAAGTCGGCATACGACATTTGTATTAAGAAGATAGAAAGTCACAATCTCAAGATGAAGCTTGTCGATGTTGAATATACTTTCGACAGAAGTAAGATCCTCTTTTACTTCACAGCTGACGGCAGAGTGGATTTCCGTGAGCTTGTAAAGGATCTTGCAAGCGTATTTAAAACCAGAATCGAACTTCGTCAGATAGGCGTAAGAGATGAGTCTAAGGTACTCGGAGGTCTTGGTGTATGCGGCAGACCTTTCTGTTGCAGTACATTTTTAGGTTCATTCCAACCTGTGACTATCAAAATGGCAAAAGAGCAGGGCTTGTCATTAAGCCCCGTAAAGATAAGCGGAACTTGCGGCAGACTGATGTGCTGTTTAAAATACGAACAGTCGGCATATGAGCATTTGCTCAGAGTTACACCGAAAATCGGTGCTATAGTCGATACTAAAGAGGGCAGGGGAACTGTCATTGAAAACAACCTTTTGACAGGTACTCTTAAAATCAAACTCGACAAGCGACCCGAATCGGCACCGCTTATTGTTGACAGACACAAAGTTAAGCTTATTAAAGACGCACAGATAAGAGTTGCAAAAGAAGAACTCGAGGCACTTAAAGGAATCGAATAAAATTTAGCGAAACAGTTTATCGGCTGTTTCGCTTTTTGGTACAAGAAAGATATTATCAGTTATATAAATTGAGGTTGAAATGTATCAAATGATACACAAATACGGAGGAAACGCATGAACGCTGATTTTGAGAGAGATGGGGCGATTACCGAAATACGTCCCATTGCGTACATATACAATGATTTTAATGAAAAGTTCGGTGTACCACGGCAAAGCGGACTTGCACCTGACGTTAAATCTGTCATAGTGTTTGAAAAGCCGTATCGAAACAGGGAGGCACTAAGGGGTATCGACGGATATTCGCATCTTTGGTTAATTTGGAAATTTTCCGAAAGTGACGGAAAATGGTCGCCGACAGTCAGACCGCCACGACTCGGCGGCAACAAGAGGGTAGGGGTTTTTGCGACACGCTCACCGTTTCGTCCGAACAACTTAGGATTGTCGTCGGTCGTATTGGAAAGCGTCGAGCATACCGAAAAGGACGGTGACGTTTTGGTCGTTTCCGGAGCGGACTTAATGAACGGCACACCGATTTTCGATATAAAGCCCTATGTCGCTTATTCGGACAGCCACCCAAATGCAGTATGCGGTTTTGCCGACACATTTTCAAGCTACGCTTTGAATGTCGCTTGTGACGAGGAGATCATGACGAAAATTCCCGAAAGCAAACGCAACGGACTTATCGAAATACTTCGTTGCGATCCAAGACCCTCATATCAAAACGATCCCGATCGAGTGTACGTTTTAACATATGCGGATTTTGAAGTGAAGTTTTCGGTCAGCGAGGATCTGCTGACGGTCAAAGAAATAGAGGAAAGCGGGAACGTGCGGAGATAAGGCATTAAATCTGTGTCATCTAAGACATATTTGCTTGGATATATAAATAAAAAGCGGCTGTTGAATTTTAGGCATAAAAAATCCTCCCGGGACACTTCACGCATCAGCGGAGAGGTGTGGGAGGGGATACATTCATCTCTTGGCAACTTAATCGTCGGGAAGTCCGACGGTTTTCTTGCGAAAAGCTGAATATCTATTTTCAACGGCATTGAAATAATTATACCACTTTTCGCACTGTTTTCAACGGGTATGTTGAGATTTTCGACCCTCGACACACTTCCTGTACCACTATAAACAGGTTGTGTCGTTGGAAACTAAAAGTGTTTTGCCGTTTTCATTTCTTGTGACTTTTATGCCTAAATACATATAACAGTTTTTCTGAAATTTCAACAGCAACAGATACGACAGAGGGAAAGAAACATCTAACATTCAGCCTTACAGCGGACGGTTTGCCACCTCCTCACGCCTGCGGCGTTCACAGGCACACAAACCGTCCGCTACGCCGCCCTGCTAACGCACCCCGGCACCCCACCCGTGCCTCAACGCACCCTCATCTCCTACCTGCATTCGGTCATCTAACGATATATGATAAAATAAATAATAAAATACAGCAAAAATTTTACTGAAATCTATTGACAGAACACACAAAAGTATATATAATATAAAGGCTTTGAGCGAGAGCTCATTGAATATTAGCCGGGGTGTGGCGCTGGTGGTAGCGCGCTTGACTGGGGGTCA
>CAYWDD010000007.1:0-17895 GCA_964456935.1 uncultured Faecalibacterium sp.
GCTACACTCTCTTTTTCTGTCTTAGACAATTTACTTGCAAGCTTTTTCTGTGTACGTCCGTTTCGGCGTACCCGCTTAAAGACCAAAAGACGAACTAACGCCCAAAATGTACTTGTTGTATGCCCTACAACCCCATTTTGAAATTTACGCTTTAAGTCCGTAAGACTGTTTCTTGCATACGGTGCAAGTCCGTTTGTTACACCTATATTACACGTCTGCAATATAAATGCCTGTAATTACAGCTGTCTGCCAATATTTTCTACTGACACGGACATAGTACCTCTTGATTTTATAAATGTCAAGTCTTTTTTGAAAAAATTTTAATACAGTAGCCAAAAGCAAGGGGGGTACTTATCACTTTTTTCTCTAAAATTAGCCTCTGCAACGGGCAAGTTGTTTTGCATTTTTCACACGGCTAAAGTCGGCAAAACACGGGATAATACAGAGGTTTCAAGCATTTTAAAGCAATATCTTTTTCTTTTTTGGTTACAAAGAATAGCCAAAAGCACGATTTTTCCCATATCTCAGCCGAATTAAATATAATCTAAGCCTATTCTTAATACTTAATTTTCCTATTGGCTAATAAATAGTCTAAAAAAGCGAAAAAAGACAGAAAAAAGGGTAAAATACGGGATAAAAAAGGTGTTTTCGCTCACTTTAGCAGGGTAAAGTAAAAATATCTATCCGAGTTAAAATAGCACAAAAAGTGTACCAAATAAGACAATATAAATATATTTTTATTATAAAAAATATATTAAATGCGTCGAGGCAATAGTTCCTTCGAATATTTAAACATAATTACTATAACTACGATAGTATAAACAAAGATTGTTTTCATTTACAGAAGCCGCCTTTCAGAAACCCTTATTTTTCAATGGCTGGCGAGCATTTTTGAAGAGTATTTTACCACCGGGTTGGCACTATTTTCAAAACGAGAATGTCAATTTATCAGGTTTAAACACTTTCAAAAAAGATAAAAATTTCTATTTATAATCCAAATCAAAGGAGGACTTTAATGTCAATAAAAGTATGTGCAAATAGCGAAAAAAGATATTATGCATCGAGAAAGTTCAGATATACCACACTAAAATATTTTCATAAAGAACTTGGAATTGAACAGTAAAAATAACCGTGATACATATTCTACCGTCTTGGAGATTCGTTTAGCGTGTTAGTTTCATGCAATTTTAAGAAAACAATTTAATTCTAATTATAAAAATATGTTTTAGCGAGCGTTACAAAACGTTCGCTATTTTTTTGTGCAGTTTTTATAATTTTTGATTTATGCGTACCCCAAACCCGTTGATACATAAGGGTTACAGCGATTTTGTCACTTTTTCTATAAATGGTACAGCGATAAAAATTATCCCGTTAGGGTTTACATAGATACTTTAATTTGCAGAGGGTGAGAACAATGTAAAATCCAGTCCTACGGCAGGACTAAAGCCGAAGAACAAAATACAAGACCAAAGGAGAGAAAGACATAAAAGACACAAATTTAAATGCTGGTATACATACGCTGTCTATCGTTGGCAATGAACCCGATATCGAATACGAAGTGAAGGGCGTAACAAGACAAAAAGTTTGGGTTAAGAGGGTTGGTGCCACATCGGGCGAAGTGCTTTGTAATATGAAATTAAACCCGAATAAGTATTTATATGGCGATAACAAATACATTGACAGCTACAGCGAATTTATAACAGCAGTCGAAGAAATGACAGCTAAAAAGGGCGTTAATAGTTATGCTATACAGAGGCTTGACATAAGGGTAGACGATTATAACAACCGTTTTGGCGATAGGTACAAGCTAAATAATATCGTAGTTAATATTTTAGCCTCTGCATTGGGGATTGCAGACTGCTACAAATCACAAAAGGGAGATATCACACACAATATTGTTGCAAGGCGTAGCAATAGGGAGATTGAATGTTACGACCGTATAGCCAAAGACGGTGAGGGTTTAGCAAAGACAAGGCTTGAATTTAGGAGTATGTACCCATATTCACAACTATTGGCAATATCCGATATACCCGAAGTATACAAAGAATGGGTTAAGCTGTTGGAAAGCAAAGAACTACCCGAATTATACAAGCAGTTTCAATCAGAGCAGAACAGCCGAATATTACGAGCCTACAGCCAAGGACGGCACACGCAGAAAGACAGGATAGCCACGATATACCAAAATCAAGACTATATCTGTACCCCAAAGCAAATGGGTGACCTCTGCAAAGGCTTAGGCTTAGCAAAGAATGTACAATACACCTATCAAAACAGACTGCATATAGATTTTTATAAATATGCAGAAATCAGTGAATATATGCATAATATTGCAAATTCTATGCATAATTTTTTTACTTAAAATCTAAACATAGCGTTTAGAAATGAAAAAACAGAAATCCTTATTTTTCAAGGGGTTTCGGCTATTTTTTGCCCCTTATAATATGGGGGCTTGGAAAACAAAGCAAACAATGTTGCATAAAATACAATTTATGTAACATTGTCTTGCAAGAAATAAAGGAGAGACAATAAAACCGTTGTTTTGTATTGAAATATGTTATATAATGCAGGTCAACGGTGTTTGTTGTCAAAAAAAGGAGGTTAATATTTTGGAATATCCAAAAGTGACAACAAGCGTACAAACACGAGGTAAATATTATCACATATACATACGTTACAAAGACTCTGAGGGCGATTGGAGAACAACGAGCCGTTCAACAGGGTTAGAAGTTAGCGGAAATAACAAGCAAAAAGTTAAAAGGATATGTAGCCAAATTCAAAAAGAATGGGAAGATAAACTTAGAGTCGGCAGTGATATGTTGGTTAGCAACCTGTTTAAAAAATGGTTAGAAGATATTAAAATTGACGTACAGAGGAACACCTACAGAGGCTATGCCGACAATATGAACAATCACATTATCCCATACTTTGAGAAGAAAAAGCTTGCTTTATGTGATTTAAAGGTATTTCATTTAGAGGAATACTACCGAGCGAAGATAGCCGAAGGCTTATCACCGCAAACGGTAAAACATCATCATCAAAATATATCCAACGCCTTAAAATATGCTATGCGTGCAGAATGGATAGGCTATAATCCTGCACAATTAGCCAAGACACCCAAAGCCGAGAAGTACAAGGGTAATTTCTTAACGCCAAAGCAATTAGAACGCCTAATATCACAGTTAGAGGGTTTGACTATCAGAGTGCCTACCTTAATCGGCATGTACTTTGGTTTACGCCGTAGCGAGGTATTAGGGCTGACGTGGGATTATGTAGACTTTGACAGACGGACAATCACAATAGCCAAAACGGTATTACAGGATAGAGGCGGATATTATGTCAAGGATAGCACCAAAAATCAGAGTAGTTATAGAACACTGCCCATGTCGAATTATATTTACGATGTCCTTATTGAACAAAAGCAACACCAAGAAGAATGCAGGGATAAGCTAAAAGACAACTATGTAAAAAGCGACTTTGTGTGTACTTGGGATAACGGGGAACTTATAACACCGAACTATTTAACAAAGAATTTCGGAAAGCTGATTAAAAGCAGCGACTTGCCAAAAGTAAGATTTCACGATTTACGCCACAGTACAGCAAGCAACTTTTTTGATATGGGTTTCACTGCTATTGAAGTTAGCGAGTGGTTAGGACACTCAACGCCAAGCACTACACTTAATTACTATGCCCATATAATCAGCGACAAGTCAAAACTAAGAATGAGCGAATCGCTAAACGATATGATAGCAGTTTAATTTTTCTTTGTTTGCATTTTGTTGGCGGTACTGTTTTTAGTAGTCTTAAGCCAATAAAAAAGCAAAACACCCCAAAGCTACCGTCTACAAGGCTTTGAAGTGTTTTGAAACTTGGCAGGGGCACTAGGACTTGAACCCAGGGCACGCGGTTTTGGAGACCGCTGCTCTACCAACTGAGCTATACCCCTAAAAATGGTGGGCCATCAGGGACTCGAACCCCGGACCGACCGGTTATGAGCCGGTTGCTCTAACCAACTGAGCTAATGGCCCGAATGACTTTAGACAAACGTCAGTGTGTCAATCGACTAAGAGAGTATAACAAAATAGAAAAGTATTGTCAAGGGAAATTTTCAAATTTCCCTTGACTTTTTTCTAAATTTGTTCAGACAATGGGTTTATTTAAGGTTTTTCGGCTTTTATTGACCGTTTTGAGCGTTGTCGTTTTGCGGATTTTGATAATTCTGCTGTGTCTGATCGTACTGACCGCCTTGGTTGTACCCGTTATATTGTCCGTAATTTTGCTGTTGCTGATAATTTTGGTACTCCTGATACTGATAGCTTTCTTCAGGTGCTTGGGGCATAATGCAAGCCGCTACGATATAAAGCACAGTTCCGGGTACAACAGCCGTCAAAGCCGTGATAAGACCCCATGCGATTCTGATAATGACCGGATCGATATTAAGTGCGTGAGCGATTCCGCCGCAAACACCCGAAATCTTCTTATCAACGCATTTTGTCAAACGTCTTGACGTATTTTGACAAAACTGATAGTAATTCTCGGGCGGATTCTCAATCGCCAAAGCAAGAACAAAGTATACAACAGCCGCAACTCCTATCGAGTAAAGAGCTATTGCCGTTGCGATTATTCTTACAAGTGTCGGATCAATGTTGAAGTAATCCGCAATGCCTGCACAGACTCCGCAAATTTTCTTATCAGGACTTTTATAGAGCTTTTTGCCTTTCATTTTTATCATCCTTTCTTTTGACTTGTGCTTATTATAACACTTGTTATTAAGTTTGTCAAGCGGGTGGGGTGCCGGGGCGGAGGGGCGGCTCGTGGGTTTGGCGTGCCAAACCCACGCAAAAACTTGCCTTTAGCACAGCCTTCAAACTTTCCGATTAAATTTGCCTTTAGTACAGCGGGGCGAGAGCTTGACCCTACCCGTGCAAAGCACGGGCAGGGCACAAGCTCTCGCCGTTCTGTCGGCTTCGCCGGCACTTTATCCCTCTACACCTCTGCGTTTTACCGCAGCGTTGTATGTGTTTTTCATAAGCATCGCTATAGTCATCGGTCCGCAGCCTCCCGGTACGGGGGTTATGTAAGCCGACTTTTCCGATACACCGACAAAGTCAACGTCGCCGCAAAGCTTTCCGTTCTCATCTCGGTTTATTCCGACGTCTATGACCGTTGCACCGTCTTTTACCATGTCGGCGGTTATGAATTTGGCCTTTCCGACAGCGGCAACCAAGATGTCCGCTTGACGGCAAATATCTTTAAGATTTTCGGTTTTTGAGTGGCACATGGTCACGGTCGCATTTGCATGAAGTAAGAGCATAGCAACAGGTTTTCCGACAATGTTGCTTCTTCCGACAACGACTGCGTGTTTTCCGCTTATGTCCTCCCCGGTCGAGCTTATAAGCTCCATTATACCGGCAGGTGTGCATGGGAGCATATCGTATTCACCGCTCATTATTTTCCCTACATTCGCAGGTGTGAACGCATCAACGTCCTTTTGACATGAAATCGTGTTCATTACAGTGTTTTCGTCAATATGTTTCGGTAGCGGCAATTGACATAAAATGCCGTCAACTTCCGAATCCGAATTGAGCTTTTCTATAAGTTCGAGAAGTTCTTCTTGACTGACGCTCTCGTCTAAAACATATTCTGCCGAATTGAAACCTATGTATTCACACGCTTTTTTCTTGTTGTTGACATACACCCTTGATGCAGGGTCGTTTCCTACGATTATGACGGCAAGAGTCGGAACGATGCCTTTTTCTTTGAGCTTGGCGGTCTTTTCTTTGATGTCGTCTTTTACGCTTAAGCTGACCGCTTTTCCGTCAATTATCTTCATTTTCGTTCTCGCTTTCGTCTGTCGTTTCAATGCTTTGCACGTTGTCATCTTTGCTCGAGTCTTTGACTATCTTGCCGTTTCTTATGACAACGCCTTTGTTGGCTTTTCTCTTGGCTTTTGCGGCTTTCTTTGCCTTGAGCTTTTCTTCTGCCGCAAGTTCTTTTTCCGTTTTCGGTGGGAAATAGTCTATGCCCTCGATAGGCTTGGGATTCTTCTTATACTTTATGAGAAGTACGACAAGTAATGCGAAACAGACAGCCGCCAAAACTATGGACAAAAGCTGTGAAACACGCAGGTTTGTATTGCCGATGAAAAGACTGTCTGTGCGAAGTCCCTCAACTACCGCTCTTTCCACACCGTACCAAACACCGTAAGTGAGGAACAGCTGTCCGCTGAATTTTCTGAACTTTCTGAGTATTATGTAAAGTACCGCAAATCCCAACAAACACCATATTGACTCGTACAGGAAAGTAGGGTGAACATAAAGGTCGTTTTCGCTGATGTAAGTCGCTATCTGATCGCTCGTCATTGATTCAAGTCCGAATGATGAAGGATTCCTCTGTATGTATTCGAGAACCGTATCACTCATCATGCCCCACGGCTTTGTCGTGAACGTTCCGAACGCCTCTTGGTTTGCGAAGTTGCCCCATCTTCCGATGCCCTGACCTATGAGCAAACTCATAGATGCCATGTCAAGGAGATTGAAGAAGTTGACTTTTTCTATCTTGCAGGTGATAAACGCACCCAACAGACCGCCTATAATTCCTCCGTATATGGCAAGTCCGCCGTTCCATATTTGGATTATCTCGCCCAAGTGTTTTGAATAGTACCCCCACTCGAATGCGACATAGTAAAGTCTTGCTCCGAGAATGCCGAATATCGTTCCGTAGATGAGAATATCGACCATCTTGTCGAGATTTATCTTCCACTTGTAGGCTATTCTGCCACCGAATAATACGGCAAGAACGAATCCGAAAGCTATTATCGCTCCGTACCATCTGATTGAAATAACGTTGTCCGTGAACGGCAAGGTAAATTCAACGAGTGTTTTTGAAACGTTGAACACCTTGTCGAGTCCTGCAAAATGTACTGCTACAGTATCCATATTTGTCACCTATCCTTTTATTTTATTACCGATAAAACGCACTTGTCTTCATCAAAACATTCCTTGATAAGCTCATTTGCGTCCTGTACGGTTATTGTTTTATAGCTGTCGAACACCTCGAATAAGTCGTATTGCTCAAAGTGTGAGCTTAAAAGACCGTTTGCAAGAGATTCGATATCGTTGAGTGCTTTTATCTCATTGCCGTATTTCATACGTCTGATTTCTTCAAACTGCTCTTTGTCAACTCCGTTTTCTTTGAGATAACGTATTCTTTTTATGAGGGTTTCCTTGACTTTTTCCGGCTCATCACTCTCACCGCCGAAAATATTCACGGCAAAGCCTCGACCCATGAAATACTCCGAGTAAAAGTTTGAATTGATAAGCTCATTTTCCAAAAGCTCGGAATACGTGTCTGTCGTCTTACCGCAAATAAGACTTAGCAATATCGACATGAGTATATTGCGTTTGATGTCCGCTTTTTCTTCGGGTGTTTCCTTAAAGCCGATGTTAAACTTCTTTACCTCAACGTGCATATCCTGTTCGATATAAGCTTGCTTTATGCTGTCGGGTTCGTCCTGCGTTTTTCTCTCTATCTCTGCCTTTTCTTCTTTTTTAAGGCATCTGTCCGCAACGTCAAGCACTTGCTCCAAGGTAACATTTCCGACAACCGCAAGAGCCATGTTGCTGTTATTGTAAAACGTGTTATAGCACGAGTAAAGCAGATCCGCATCTATTTCGGCTATGGATTCGACCGTGCCTGCAATATCTATGCGGACGGGGTTGTTGTGATAAATGCCTCTTAAGAGGTTGAAAAGCACCTGCCAGTCGGCATTGTCTTGATACATTCTTATTTCCTGTCCGATTATCCCCTGCTCTTTTTCGACTGTTTCCTGCGTGAAATACGGTGACTTCACAAAGTCCATGAGGATTTCGAGCGACTGAGTAAGATTATCAGAGCATGAGAAAAGATAGCACGTTCTGTCAAACGACGTAAAAGCGTTCGCATTCGCACCCGTCTTTGCGTACCTTTCAAAAGCGTCAAGCTCTTCCGACTCGAAAAGCTTATGCTCCAAGAAGTGAGCTATTCCCTCGGGAACTGTCTTAAGCTCCTCCCCTTTTTTGCAAAAGCAAGTATCGACAGAGCCGTAATTCGTGCCGAAGATAGCATAGCTTGACTTATAATTTTCTTTGGGCATGACGTATATCGTAAGTCCCGAATCGTGATCCACCTTGTAATAAGTTTCGGAAAGAAACTCGTTTTTCACAGTTTGTACATTCATTTCGTTTCCTCCCTCAATTTTCAAGAATATATATCGTATCAAAACTTGCGAACATTGCGGCTGTCATGATTTCTTCTTTCGTGACCTGTTTTATAAGCTCGGAAAGTTCCTTGGGCGAATAGACGCAACTTGCCGTCTGCTGTATTGCGTACCATGAGTCGATTTCGTCCGGTGTATCCAAAGCACCCTCCAGTCCGTCGCAGATACTAAGCTTACTTGAATTTATCACTTCTTCATCGAAGTCACCCTTTCTCATCGCCTCAAATTCATGCTTTATCGCTTTTACGGCTTTGTCTATATTTTCCTTTTCGACACCGCTTTGTATCAGTATCAAGCCCTTGCTTGAATCGAGCTTAGCCGAACAGTAATAGCAAAGACTTTGCTTTTCTCTCACGTTTGTGAAAAGCTTCGAGTAAGTTCCGCTGCCGAAAATGTCCGTCATAACCTTAAGTGCCGCATAGTTATCTCTGTCGTAAGTCATACCGGCTCTCATTCCGATAACAAGTTTGCACTGATTTACGTCCTGTTTTTCTCTTATTTCTCTCTCGTCATAAGCCTCACTCAAAAACTGAGTGCGAAGTTCGACTATATCTTTTCTTTCCAAAGCCGAGAATCTGTCCGAAACCTGCTTTTTGACCTTTTCCTCATCAAAGTTTCCGACTACGTTTATCTGTATGGGTGCATGAAGAAGAACGTCTATCAAAGCTGCGGAAATATCCTTTCCGTTGAGAGCCTCTATTTCTTCTTCCGTGCCGTATTTTCTTATCGAGTAAACCTCATCCTTGCACATTTCTTCTATAAGTCTGTTTGAGGCATAGGCTATCTTGTTGTCGTTTATGCTGCGTATTCTTTCTATCATCAAGCGTTTTTCACGCTTAAGATCATCTTCTTTAAAGCTCATTCCGTCCGTATTTGGTGAAAACAACATATCAAGCATCAGCGAAAGAGAGTCAAGAATTACACTTTCATCCGTTAAGGCAAATTTGTCGTCAATACATTCAAGTCCGAGTCTTATAACCTGGCTTTCACCGACTTTCGCTACACTTGCCGAAATTGACGCTCCGTAAAGCATGGCAAGTTTCGATGTCATCGCCTTTATCGTCGGGTATTCCCTGTTCGTTCTCGAGATAAGATATATAAGCAACGCTCTTGCGGCATTTTTGCCGTCATCAAGAGGCATGGCTATATTTATGCTCGCCTGAGCCGTTTTAAAGCCGTCGGTCTTATATGTGCAAAGATTAACACCCTTTGCTATTTTTTCGGTTTTCATTGTGTCTGTCATTGCGAACCTCTCTTTTGCCGATAGGATTTTCTAATATAATATCACAGTTTAGCGGAGTTTACAATAATATTTTGACGTACGCTTGACGTGATTTTTAATTTTCGGGAACTTTTGTCGGTGTTCATAGGATAATATAATAATCGAAATAGCTGTGTCACATTTTTATGATACTGTTTTATTGTACGAAAAGCCCCCTTCCGAAAGTGGGTTTTCGACTATTGTGCAATATGCTCAAATGAGGTCAAAATTGCCCCGATTTAAGCGGTTTTTGAGGTGTTTAAAATTATTTTTTGTTAGTTTTTCACAATGGTTATTGTGCCAATTTAATAGGCTAAAATACCGTCTAAAACGTAATTTATCACAAAAAAGCCCACATCTATTGGAAAAAATAAATAAAAATTTTAGTCATTTATATTGCAAATTGACTAAAAGTTGTGTAAAATGGACATTGAACCATTCGTTAAAATATCCAAAAGTGTCCAAATGACCCGTTTTGTCGGCTTTTTTTCGACAAAAAACGAGTGCATTTTAAGACGCTGTAACACAATAAAATCGTGGGGGTAATATTATGTCAAACAGACTCTATCAAGGCGTTGTTCATCAGATGCGTGATGCAATTGACAGAACTATCGGTGTTATTGATGAAACAGGTGCGATAATCGCAAGCAGTGAACTCAATACTATCGGTCAGCAGATGGACGGTGTCGATCTGGGAGAGGTATTCTCTTCGTTTGAAATTAAGACTTTCGCAGGCAAGACTTTCCTTGCCTTTGGAAACAATATGCACATAGAATGTGCCGTTTACGTTGACGGTGATGACGAAGAAGCAGGCCGTTACGCAAACCTTATTGCTATTTCGCTTACAAGCATTAAGCAGTATCATGACGAAAAATATGACAGAGGAAACTTTATAAAGAACGTCATTCTTGACAATATTCTTCAAGGTGACATCTATCTTAAAAGCCGTGAGCTTTCTTTCGATAACGAAGCTCGCCGCTGCGTACTTCTTATAAGAGTTCCCGAAAAGAACGACGTTACCGTATTTGACGCTATTCTCGGTCTTTTTCCCGACAGAGTCAAGGACTTTGTTATCAATATCAACAAGACCGACATCGTGCTTGTCAAGGAGATTCGTCCTCAAACAGAGCTTAAGGATCTTGAAAAACTTGCAAGAAGTATAGCAGATACGCTTACAAAGGAATTTTACATCACGTCATATATCGGCATCGGTACGATCGTAGTCGGCATAAAGGATCTTGCCCGTTCATTCAAGGACGCTCAGATAGCTCTTGAAGTCGGCAAGGTATTCGACACCGAGAAAACAATCATAACTTATGAAAACCTCGGCATCGCACGTCTTATTTATCAGTTGCCGACAACACTTTGCGATATGTTCTTAAGAGAGATATTCAAGAAAGGTTCTATTGAAAATCTCGACCATGAAACATTGTTCACCATTCAGAAGTTCTTTGAAAACAACCTCAACGTTTCGGAAACTTCAAGAAAACTTTTCGTACACAGAAACACACTTGTTTACAGACTTGAAAGGATCAAAAAGCTGACAGGTCTTGACCTTCGTGAATTTGACGACGCTATCGTATTTAAGGTAGCACTTATGGTTAAGAAATACCTTGATGCAAAACCGATCAAATATTGATCCCGAATAACTCACAGGTACGCTCCCACTCGGAGCGTACCGCATCATGATTTCAAGGAAAGAGAAGAAATATGATTGAATTTAAAAACGTCAGCATGACGTATAAAACAAACAAAACAGCCGCTCTGGAAGATGTGACGGTCACGATAAACGACGGTGAGTTCGTTTTCATTGTCGGTGCGTCCGGTGCGGGCAAAAGCTCGTTTCTTTCGGTCATTATGGGTCTTGAAAAGGTCGATAAGGGAATAGTCCGTGTCGGCCCGTTCAACCTGACCAGAATCAAACGTCGTGAGCTGCCCTATCTCAGACGTATGCTGGGTATCGTCTTTCAGGATTTCCGACTGATACCGACAATGTCGGTCTACGATAACGTAGCGTTTGCGTTGCGAGTTATCGGCATGGGCGAAAGAAAAATAACAAGACGAGTTCAATATGTTCTCAAGCTTGTTGACTTAACCGACAAATCCGACTGTCTGCCCAATCAGCTTTCACAGGGCGAAAGACAGAGAGTTGCCATAGCAAGAGCCTTGGTAAACAACCCGTCGGTCATAATAGCGGACGAGCCTACGGGTAATCTTGACCCGATGCTTTCAAAGGACATTATGGTTCTTTTCGATAAGATAAACGCTTTGGGTGCAACGGTCGTTGTCGTTACACACGACTTAGAGCTTGTAAATATGTTCTCACACAGAGTCGTAACTCTTAAAAACGGCAGAATAGTTTCCGATGTGCCTGCTAAGGACAGCTTGGCATCTCAATTATCACAAGACAGCATAACCCCGATATCGAAGGGAGGTGCCGACCTTGGCTAAACAGACAAAAACCAAATCCGAATCAGAGGTGCGTTTTTCATCAAAGCCGTCTGCAAAAAAGCAAAAGAGCGGTGGCCTTAACGTCCACTATCTGACGAAGATGGGACTTAAAAACCTCATATCTCACCGCAGCATGACTCTTTCATCTGTCAGTGTTTTGACAGCCTGCTTGCTTTTGATAGGCGTTTCGATGATGATACTTTTCAACATTCAGTCAATGGTTCAGCAGATAGAAAATCAGAATGTTGTAATAGCTTTCGTTGCCGACGGTCTTGACGAGGCTGCAACGGCACAGGTCGGTGAGGATCTTAAAAAGGTCACGAACGTTTCCTCGGTCGAATTTGTTTCAAAAGAGGACGCATTTATAGATCAGCTCGAGTCCTACGGTGTTGAGGCGGAATCATTCACTAACCTGCTTGAAAATCCGCTTCCCGACTGTTATCACATTACGGTGTCGAATCTTGAAACATTCGATGTCACCTTGGCAAACATAAAGAACGTTCAGAATATATCGTCTATTCGTGAAAGTCAAGAGCTTGTCGGTCAGATAACCGCATTGCAAAAGTCGGTTTCGGCAATATGTGCGATAATCGTTATATTGCTGTTTGTCGTTTCGATATTCATTATAACCAACACTATCAGGATAACCATGGTTTACAGAAAGATAGACATTCAAGTCATGAAGTCTGTCGGTGCTACAAATAATTTTGTACGCTGGCCGTTCATCGTCGAGGGCGTTGTGATAGGCGTATTTTCCGCCCTGCTCGCCTTAGGCTTGACATTCGCTGTTGAAAAGATAGAGGGTGACGCACTTTCATCGTTCATCACTCTTTTCGGCGGCACTACGGTTTCTATATTCGAGTACTGGCCGATACTCGTTGCGTGTTATATCGGCGGCGGCTTACTGATAGGTATATTCGGCAGTATAGTCACCATGGCTAAATATCTCAGAAAGGAAGGCAGTGAAGCAAATGAAATCTAAGACATTTAAGAAGGTCATATCATATCTTTTATGTTCGGTTCTCATTTTCTCATGCATATCTTTCAATACACCCCAACCCGATGCAAGTTCCACTCTTGATCAGCTCAGAGCGGAACAGGAGGAGCTACAGAAAAAGATAGCGGAAAACAAGCAAAAGCTTGCCTCACTTGAATCGGACATCAACAATCAAGAGGCATATCTGTCAACGCTTGATTCAGACCTTGCGTACACAAGAAATCAGATAGATAACCTCCTTGAACAAAAGGACATCATAGACTCACAGGTCAAGGCTGTAGAGGACACAATAAAGAGTTATCAAAACGAAATAGAACAGATAAACTCGGATATAGTCACGGCAAACTCCAAGATAAAGACGGCTCAAAAGAACGTTAAGATAGCGTATAACAACCTTTCCGACCGTCTTGTCAGTGCCTATATAACGGGCAACGAAACGAATCTTAAGATACTCTTGGGTTCGGACAGCATTGCCACTTTCCTTACACGTCTTGAAATGATGAAACGTGTCAGTGAAAACGATGCGGCACTTATTGACAGCTTTAAAGCCGAAATAGAAGTGCTTAAGCTTTCAAAGGAATCGCTTAAAGAGAGAACGAAATCTCTTTCCGAAAAGAAAGAAAAGATAAAAGAGGAAAATCAAAGCCTTTACGAAAAACAGGCAGAGCTTGAAGAAACGAAGGCTCAGCTTGAAACAGCGAAAAAGAATCTTGAAACACAGTATGCAAACACACAGGCTTATAAAGAAAAGCTTGATAAAAACAGTGCAACGTATAAGAATCTTATCGCTAAACAGCAAGCAGAAGAAGAGGCTGCCGAACAGGCTATCGACGAGTATATCAAAGCTCACGCAAGCAGTTCGAGTTCGGGCGGCACAGTCGTTGACTCATCGACAAACTTCTCTTTCCCCCTTGATTATCCCGGTGTACACGTCACGAGTACGTTCGGCAGAAGAAATCTTTGGGGTAAATGGGAAGGTCACGGCGGAACTGACTTTGCAGCTGCCGGTATCTACGGTGCATCTATTTATGCATCAAGAGGCGGAACGGTCATATACACAGATCCCACAGGTCAGAAAACGACATACGGAAAATATATAATCATCGACCACGGTGACGGATATACAACTATCTATGCACACTGCTCAAAGATACTTGTAAGCCAAGGTCAGACCGTTTCAAGAGGTCAGGTCATAGGAAAAGTCGGTGACACGGGAAGAACTTCCGGCCCGCATCTTCACTTTGAAATAAGAAAAGACGGCGAAAGACAAAACCCGATGAACTATGTCAGCATACCCTAATAAAGAGAACAAAGGCAATTTCTCCACCGAGTAATTGCCTTGTCTGTATTTAAAGCTATATTCTGAAACGGACATTAAGTTCGGGAAAGGAAACGATATGAGCAAAAAAATATCTCTCGGAGCGACAATAGGACTTATTGCCATAGCTATCGCTCTCACAGTTTCGATAACAATGACCGCATCAAGCGGAATTTATAACTCACTGCTTAAGGATTTGCCCGAAAAGGTTCAGACGTATTCACAGCTTGAAGAAATAGGCAACATCATCAAAGCTAACTACTACGGAAATATTGATGATGCAAGCATGGAAAAAGCTGTTGCAAACGGCTATGTCAACGGCTTGGGCGATCAGTATTCCAAGTTCATGAGTGCCGACGAATACGCAAGCTATGAGGCAAAGAACGAAGGCAAAATGACCGGTATAGGCATAACGTATACAAGGAGCGGAAACAATCTGAAAATAACTCAGGTCTATGACGGCTCTCCTGCTCAGGTCAGCGGACTTAAAAAAGGTGACGTTATAGTCGCTTTTGACGGTGAGGCTATAACAAAAGAAAACTATAAGGACATGGTTGCAAAGTTCGAGGGCGACAAGCTTTCCACTGTTAATCTTACTTACAAGAACAAGGAAACCGAGCGTACAATAAGCATAGCAAAAGGCTATGAGGCTCAAAGTGTCAGCACTCAGGCGGACAACCAGATAGGCTATATCAAGATAAGCGACTTCTATTCGACAACCGCAAGTCAGGTGCAGGCGGCAGTCGATAAGTTCGTTTCGCAAAACGCAACGGGTCTGATACTCGACCTGCGTGACAATTCAAGCACGAACTTCGAGGCAGCTATCAAGGTTATCGACATATTCACTCCGAGCCTTGAGGGTACTGACGCTCTTGCAACAGTTGTCGATTCAAAAGGCAACACCATTTCAACGTACACATCGGACGCTGCATCGGTCAGCCTTCCGATAGTAATTATAACCAACAGCTCAACTTTGGGCGGAGCCGAACTTCTTGCCTGCGACCTTCACAACATGGGCAAGGCAACGCTTGTAGGCGAAACGACAGCAGGTGTCGGTGTTATGCAGAAGATATTCAAACTGACGGACGGAAGTGCGTTACTTCTCTCTGTAGGTGAGATATTGCCGTACAAAGGCGAAAGCTACAACGGTGTCGGTGTTATTCCCGATTACAAGGTCGAGAAACAAGGCGATCCCAAGGAGCTTAAGGACGATAATGTTTACACATATGCAGTTTCGGTTTTCAGTAATGACAGTGGGGAGGAATAAGTCATGAAACACTGCAATATAATTTCTCACAGAGGTGCTAACTGCTTTGCACCGCAAAACACACTTCCTGCGTTTGAAAAGTCGGTAGAACTTCACGTTGACGGCTTTGAAACAGACGTGCATCTGACAAAAGACGGTATACCCGTGCTTTGCCACAATTACACCATAAACGCAACAAGTGACAGCAAAGGCAACATCACAGACTACACATACGAAGAACTTCTCGGGTTTGATTTCGGCAGCTACTTTTCACCTGCCTACAGCGGCACAAAGATTCCGACAGTAGATGAGTTTCTCACTCTTGCGGAAAAGGCAGACCTTAAGATACTCAACATTGAGCTTAAGAGTCCGAAAGAGGCTAAAGAGTCGAAAATCGTCGAACTCACCATAGACATGGTAAGGGAACACGGATTGCTTGACAAACTTCTTATTTCAAGCTTTAATCCCGAACTTCTTGTCAGAGCCAAGGAGTATGAGCCGAACTGTAAGACAGGTCTTTTATACAGTCCCGATAAAAGACTCGGCTGGACGATTTCAAGAGATGCCGTAGCGTATGCAGAAAACATCGGTGCAGACGCACTTCATCCGCACGAGATTTTCGTTTCAAAGACCTACGTTGACAGAGCCCACGCTCACGGTATAATGGTCAATCCGTGGACCGTGGACAAGCCGAAGAACATAGAAAAGATGCTCGATGTCGGAGTTGACGGTATCATCACGAACAAACCCGACCTTGTAAAACATCTTATGACGGTCAGGGAGAAATAAACCGACCTATCGGAGGATAAACAGATGATATTCTATTTTACGGGAACAGGCAACAGCCGTTATGTTGCCGAGAAACTCGCCGCTTGCCTTAACGACAAAGCCGTTCGTACCAATGAAAAGATAAAAGCAAAGGACTATAAGGCTGTCGAAACAGACGAAAACCTTGTCTTTGTCGCTCCAACCTATGCGTGGAGAATGCCTTTGATATTCGAAGAATGGATAAGGAAAACCGATTTTGTCGGTGCTAAACGTGTGTGGTTCGTCATGGACTGCGGCGGTGAGATAGGCGATGCGGCAAAATACAACGTGAAATTGTGTGAAGAAAAAGGGCTTAATTATATGGGAACATATCAGATAGTCATGCCCGAAAACTATATAGCCATGTTTGACGTGCCGAGTGAATCGGAAAGTCGCAGCATAGTCGCAAACGCTGTCGGTGAAATAGAAAAAGCCGCCTCATTCATAGCAAGCGGCAATAAATTCCCGACACCGAGGAGCAACGCTTACGACAAGCTGATGAGCCATATCGTAAACCCTGTGTTCTATGCACTTTTTGTAAAGTCGAAAGCGTTTCGCACCGATGAAAAATGCGTAGGCTGCGGAAAATGTGTCGAGTTGTGTCCGCTTAACAACCTCAAGCTGTCAAACGGAAAGCCCGTATGGGGCAACGACTGTACCCACTGCATGGCTTGTATATGCTATTGCCCGACACAAGCGATAGAATACGGCAAGAAGAGTGTAGGAAAGAGAAGATATCAAGCAGAAGAATAATATTTCGGCTCAGGTGAGACCCCTCAGTTTTATCAGATGAAAACATCTGATAAAACAGCTCCCCTTTCAGGGGAGCCGAGAGATGATGTTAGAGCTTACTATGCCCTACAACCTACTGCCTAATCCCTAAAACCTAACCCCTGTAACAAGCCGAAGGCTTGTTGCAGGGGTTTCTTCACATTGTCGTCTTTTTAGTTTCCTGTGCGCCCAGAACGTAGGTTGAGCTTAAGAACTGCGCCATGTCGGCAGGGTCGGCAACCATTCCGTCCTCTATCCATTCTATGACCGTTCCGGTGATTCCCGATATCGCAAAAGTCGTAAGATAGTGTGCAGGCGATGTTGCGGGAAAAACCGCCCTCGAATCGGGAATGTGATCTCTGACCGCTTGCTTTATCCTCTCGATAAGCTCATTGTTTATATCGTTATGCAAAATGAACTTGCACTGTGCCTCATTTTCTCGGCAGAAGTCGAAGAATCTCTTGGCATAGCCGATATATCCCATAACGTCATCGACCTTGCTTTCGCTCATGATGACATTTTCAAGGAAAACATCGAATATCTCATTTTGCATATGTCTTATCATATCGTATATATCTTCATAGTAGAAATAGAAAGTCGAGCGGTTTATGTCAGCCGCCTCCGTCAGCTCCTTGACGGTTATTTCGCTTATTTCTTTTGTTTCAAGAAGTTTGAGAAGTGACTGTCTTAAAATTCGGTTAGTCTTTCTGACACGTCTGTCACTTTTGTTGATGTTGGCTTTTCTGACGCCCATATCGTAGTTATCCAAAATCTCGCCTCCGATTTCTTT